>NZ_JAKUMO010000030.1:0-66053 GCF_037026475.1 Ensifer sp. MJa1
TCAGGACCAGCCAGCTCAGCGTGATCCCGAGCGACAAACCAAACCCAGGCAATACACTCGGCTGGCGAAACCGCCAGCGGCTCCCGTTGCGTCGCTGCGTCAAATTGCGATCACCTTTTCAACCCGGCAGCCGCATGCGGCCGCATCGTCCCCTCATCCAAACCGGCGATCAGAATCGGCGATTGGCCGGCTTGTCTCTACGCCGGTGTACTTCGGCGCCAAACTATCAAGTTCGTGAGCCCCAACAACGCAAATTTTTGACGCTGAGGCCGGTCACAAGGAAACTGATTTCGCCTGGAGCCGCGTCCATGGAAACACTCTGCTCCAAACATTGTTCCACGTCTGCCAGTCGATCGCGACGAAGTGATCTTCATTCAAAGAAATAAATACTATAGAAAATATAGATCTTGGGTGTTCCTTGCTTACGCGGCGATCGTTGCCTTCACATAATCAACGTCATGAATCGGCCGGTTCTTCCGGGCTGTTGCAACTTAGAAGCGTCCTCGCAAGAGATTGATGTCATGGCAAAAACGCTCATCATTCCCGGACTGTTCGGATCGGACGACGGGCACTGGCAGCGCCATTGGCTCGACGATCATCAAGAAGCGGTTCTGGTGGGGCAGGCGGATTGGGGACGCCCAGAGCTTGGCGCCTGGCGCGACGCCCTGGAACGCGACATAGAAAGGCACGGGGCGGTCGATCTTGTGGCCCACAGCCTCGGATGTATTCTTGTCGCGAACCTCGCCCGGCGTCCTTTGGCGCGCCAGGTGCGCAGCGCACTGCTGGTCGCCCCTTGTGATCTCGGTCCGACCGAAAGGCTTCATCCCGGGGCGATCGACTTCGGCGTGATGCCGGAGCTGCCGCTCCCATTCTCCAGTCTCGTCGTCGGCAGTCTGAACGATCCCTACATGCCCTTCGACAGGCTCCGGCACTTCTCGACACGATGGGGTAGCCGCCTGGTGGACCTCGGCCATGCCGGCCACATCAATATCGCCAGCGGCTTTGGCCGGTGGTCGCGAGGCTACGACCTGTTGAAGGTGCTGAACGGCATCGCACGTCGCGAAACGGCACGTGGGCCAGGGATCGAGGCATCGGCACGTCAACCGGTGACGACGGGCATGGTCTGAAACAGCAGAGCCGCTGGGGACGGACCTGCGACCCGCTGCACTCGGCACTTGATGTCCCCGCCATTTCGCGCTCTAATAACGTATTAAATGTATAGAGTATGCCGTCTAGGGATGACCATGTGCCGAGGTGCCAGGCCAACCAGGATAACGGATACATGTTCGGCGACCGCCAAGGTTGCCGATGTCCCAGCCGACACCGCGAAAGTAGCGCGGATGACCCGTGCGCGTGGCCTGTCGGCCCCTTCTCACAATTCGGTCGGTGTCTGTGTTCGCGCCGAAACAGCCATGCGTTTCAAACTTTGCCGGCGGGTATAGCCGGGCCATAGGAGCGTTCACATGACTGTCCATGGACTGTTTGCAAAGATCTCGCCTGAAGCGGCCGGACCGCGGGAAAAGCCGCATATCGCTATTATCGGCCGCGGATTTTCCGGGGTGATGACGGCGATCGCCTTGATGAAATCGGTACGGACCGCGTTCCACGTCCATCTGTTCGATCCGCAGCCGACCATCAGCGGCGGACAGGTGCTGGTCGCCGCCCGGAGTGGCGAGATCCTTAACAGCCGCGTTCGCGACCTTTCGGTGGCCGCTGGCCAGCCGGAGGACTTCAACGAGTGGCTCTCAGCCAACGCCGACTTTCGCGCCGCTGTTTCGGCGGCCATTCCGGGCTTCCAGCAGATCTTCGTGCCGAAAAGCATCTTCAGTGACTACGTCTACCAGCGGTTTTCGGAAGCACTGACGCGCCGCCCTGACATTTCGATGCAGCTGTCATGCCAGGCCGTGGTCGCGCTGCGCAAACAGGCGTCGGGCCGCTTCCTGGTGGTACAGCAGGATGCGGCGGTCGAATGCGATGTCGTGGTGCTTGCGACCGGGTTCGGACTACGCAGCAGCGTACTGGACATTGCCGAGGAGGAGCGCCCCTTGGTTCGTGCGCGGCGGCTGGTGGTGCCGCGCCACACGGTGCTGCTCGGTAGCGGCGTGCGGGTCGTCGATCGGCTGCTGCAATTGCGCGACAACGGCTTTGCCGGCGAAATCACCATTCTTTCGCGTCATGGCTTTCTGCCGCAGCCGCATACGCGGCTGGCCGCGGCGCCGACTTTCCCCGTGGACCCCATGCCGACCCGGCTCGGCGACATCGTGCGCTTCGTGCGGCAGGCGTGTTCGCAAGCGGAAGCGGCGGGTCTCGGTTGGCAGGCGGCGATGAACGGCCTGCGCCGGCGTGCCCGTTCCCTCTGGCAGGCGTTGCCAGAGGCCGAAAAACACCGATTCAACCGGCATCTGCGGTCGATCTATGACAGCCATCGCAACCGGCTGCCGGCACCGCTGCATCTGCGCCTGCAGCAGGAGCTTGTCGACGGACGAACGGTCGTGCGCAAGGGATGGGCAGGGAAGCGTCGTCCTGACGGGCTGATGGTGAGATGGGCCGGTGAAAGCGAAGAAACGCTGCTTTTGGCCGATCAGGTGATTGATTGTCGCTGTTCCGCACCGGACCTTGATGCACCTCTGATGCAGAGCCTCTTTTCCGGCGGCCTGGCCGAGCCGGACGAACTGGCCCTCGGCATCGCCGTCAGTCCGGCCGGCCAGGTGCTCGCCGGCGGGCAGCCGACCCGCAATCTCTATGCGATCGGCCCGCTCGGCGTTGGCAGCCTGCCGGACATCGACCTCGTGCCGGAGATCGTGACGCAGACCTATGCGGCGGCCCGGCTGATCGCGACCCTGCATCGGGTGACGTTGAAGACCGGCTGACGGTCTCCTCTGACAGTTAGGTTCGTGTGGCCCACGGCACCAGCCAACGCTCGAGCAGGCGCGCAGACAGTTCGAACAGGCAGGCGACGGCCGCGATCACGACGATGCCGGCGATGACGACATCGGTAACCAGGAACTGGGCGGCCGACTGGATCATGAAGCCAAGGCCACGGGTCGCGGCCACGAGCTCGGCTGCGACCAGCGTCGACCATCCCGCTCCAAGCGCAATACGGGTGCCCGTCAGAACAGAGGGCAGGGCGCTTGGAAGGATGACGTGGCGCAGCACCTGCAGTCGGGAAGCACCGAACGCCCGGGCTGCGTTGATGTGATCGGTCGAGGTGGACCGGACACCCGTTGCCGTCGACAGGATAACCGGCGGCAGCATCGCCAGCGCAATCACCGCGATCTTTGATGCTTCGCCGATTCCGAGCCAGATGATCACCAAGGGCAAATAGGCGAGTGGCGGCAAGGGACGCAGGAATTCGACGATCGGGTCGAGAATGCCTTTGCCCAGGCGACTGGTGCCGATCGCAAGACCTGCCGGCACGCCGACGAGGATTGCAACGGCAAGCGCGCCGAAGATCCTGAGAAGGCTGGCGCCCACATGTTGGGCAAGCGTCGCGTCGACGAAACCCACCACGGCAAGGCCCTTCAGCGCCTGATAGACTGCAGCCGGCGAAGGAAGGAACAGCGACGACACGAGGCCATAGTTTGAGGCAAGGCTCCAGAGCGCCAGAACCGCGACGATCGTCGCAGCCGAAATCCAGGCGAGCGGAACAGGGGATCGTCGCGAGCTTGGCCCATCGAAATCGGTATCGGCAAGCTCCTGTTCCTTCGACGGCAGGCTTTCGAGCGACAGGCTCATGCGGCAATCCCTTCGTCTTCGGCATGGATGAGAGCGGTCAGTTCGTCGTGCAGGCGCCGAAACGCTGACGAACCACCAATTTCGGGCAACGGCGTACCCGCAAGATGATCGCGGCCGAACGGGGTTGCGATTTCGCTCGTGATCCGCCCGGGATTGGGGGCAAGGACGATGATGCGCGTCGCCAGCAGCAGCGCTTCGTCGATGCTGTGGGTAATGAGCAGCGCGCCGGCCCCGCTCCGTTGCCAGACGTCAAGTAGGAAACCCTGCATTCGGCTGCGGGTCAGCGCATCGAGTGCGCCAAGCGGCTCATCCAGCAACAGGAAGCGCGGGTCGGAGGCAAGCGTCCTGGCGATGCCGACGCGTTGGCGCATGCCGCCAGATAGTTCCCAGACGCGACGGTCTGCAGCCTCTTGCAGGCCAACGCCATCGAGAATGTCGCGTGCCCTCGCCAAGCGCTCCCTCCTGGGGATGCCGCGCAATCGTAGTGGAAAGGCGACATTTTCCACCGCCGACTGCCATGGATAAAGAGCGTCGTCCTGGAAAACCACGGCGCGGTCGGCGCCGGGACCTGTAACGGATTGCCCATCGAGACAGACGCGACCGCTGCTCGGCGCCACGAAACCGGCGGCGATGTTGAGCAGGCTGGTCTTTCCAGAGCCCGACCGGCCAATGACGACGACGAACTCGCTGCTTTCAATCGCAAGGTCGATGGACGCCAGCACCGGTGTGGAGCGATGGTCAGCGGTCGCGTAGCGAAGGGTGACGTTGTTGAGCGAGAGAACAGACATCTTGATTTCCTGAAGGCGGCCTGTGACGACCGGTTTGTTCACCCGGCACGCGCGTCGGGTGAACATGGCCGGTCGCCATTGACGACCGGTGGGGTCAGAACGAGAGCTTTGCGGCTTCCTGCGCCCAGCGCGCCGAGACATAGGGCGTGTAATCGGGAAGCACCGCAGGGATCTTGCCCTGCTCCAGCAGGAAGGCCGAAGTCTCAGCAACGGCCTTCGCGGTCGCGCCCCCCAGAAGCTCGGCAGACGCCTGTTCTTCGAGCGACGGGAAGTAGTAGCCCTTCAGCAAGTTCGGCACGTCCTCAGGCTTGGCGCCGGTCAGGCGCGCAATCTTTTCGGCTTGTGGCGAGGTGGCGCTCCAGGCATCGGGATTGGCGCGATAGTCGGCATAGGCGTCGCCGGTGACCTTGACGAAGCCGGTCACGATATCTGGATGCTCCTCGGCGAACTTCTTGCTGACGATCCAGGCGTCGAAGGTCGGGCCGCCCCATTTGGCGACGTCTGCCGATGTGGCGAGAACCGTCGAGGTCTTCTTGATTTCCGAGAGCACCGGATCCCAGACATAGGCGCCATCGATATCGCCACGCTGCCAGGCGGCTGCGATCTCTGGCGGCCTGAGGTTGAGGATCTCGACCGACTTCGGATCGACATTCCAGTGCTTGAGGGCGGTCAGCAGGCTGTAATGCGCCGTCGATACGAAGGGCGTGGCGATCTTCTTGCCGGCAAGATCTTCCGGCTTGTCGATACCCTTCACGGCAAGCGCTTCAGCTTCGCTGATCAGGCCGACAACGAAGATTGTCTCGAGCGGAATCTGGCGGCTTGCGGCTGCCGCGAGCGGTGAGGAGCCGACATAGCCGATATCGATCGAGCCGGATGCAAGCGCTGCGATGACGTCGGCGCCGCCATCAAACTTCTGCCAGTTGATCTTGGCTCCGGTGACCTTCTCATAGGTGCCGTCTGCTTGCGGCACGCGCGATGGCTCGACGATCGGCTGGTAGCCGATCGTCAGCGTCGTGTCGTCCGCGCGGGCGGGCAGATAGGCCTGGGCGGCCAGCAGCACGGCGGCGCCGGTTGCGAGAAGTGTGCGTCTGCTGATCGTCATTGTGTGCTCCTCAACGTTGTAGTCCTGGTTGAAAGTCCTGGCTCTCGGTGGAGCCTCCATACAATGCTGATAAAAAACGTAGAAAATATATAGAAAAACTATTTCCGATTTCGGATCGCGGCGGACAGGCCTTTCCAAAGTTCAGCCATTTCGGCGGCGCTTCGTGCAGCGCCACTGAAGCCGCTGACTGCCCTAGCGAAGAAGACCGCCATAGCTTCCATTGTGGTAGACGATCGGTTCGCCAGCACCAGTGGCGATTGCCACCACGCGGCCGAGGATAATTGCGTGGCTGTGGCGCTCGATGATCTCCTCGACCTCACAGTCGATGGCCGCGAGCGCACCGCTCAGGGCTGAAGCTCCGCTCACCAATCGGAACCATTCGGCACCTTCGTAGCGCGCAACGCCTTTTGCACCGCCTGAACCGGCAAAGCGCTCGGCGATCGCCTGTTGCTCGTTCGATAGCACATTCACGCAGAAATGCCGGTGACGCTCTATGACGGGCCAGGTCGAGGACGTGCGGTTGATGTTGACGATCATGGTCGGCGGTTCGACCGAAAGGGCCGTCGCCGAGGTAACGGTCGCGCCGGTGCGCTCATCCCCGACGCCGGCCGTGATGACCGAGACGCCGCCGGAGAAATTGCGCATCGCCGCCTTTAAGGCTGGCGCTGTAACCGGCTCGTAGCCACTGGTGGCTGGAATGATGGTGTCGAATGCTGGAGATGCGGCAAGCGCGATCGTCATGGCCAAACCCTCGAAAATTTCACCTAATTCCCGGTCTCTATTTGCTGATCCGGGAAAAATTTTTCCTCCCGCAAAAGATGGTCGCCTGATTTTTCATTGTCAATAAATTTTATAGAGTTTATGTTTTTCGCCATTGCAAGGTGGCTCTGCCAGCCATCGGACACGCTCTATGAGGAGACTTCGCCCATGGGAACTACGCCTCTAACGATACCCGAGAAAATCAACGTGCTCTGGTTTCTGCCGACCCATGGCGACAGCCGCTACCTTGGTACCAGCCGCGGTGGGCGTAATGTCGATCTCAACTATCTGAAGCAGGTTGCCCAGGCAGCCGATACGCTCGGATATTATGGCGTTCTTATCCCGACCGGCCGCAGTTGCTAGGACAGCTGGGTGGTCGCCTCGGCGCTGGCGCCACTGACCGAGAAGCTGCGTTTCCTGATTGCAGTCAGACCTGGCCTGCTGTCGCCGACACTTGCCGCGCGCATGACGGCAACGCTCGACCGGCTATCGGGCGGCCGGCTCCTGATCAATGTCGTTACCGGCGGTGATCCGATCGAAAACAAGGGCGATGGCATCCACCTTTCTCATAGCGATCGCTATGAGGTGACCGAAGAATTCCTCAACATCTACAAGGCGGTGTTGCGTGGAGAAGAGGTCGACTTCAAGGGCAGGCACTTCGAGATCGAAGGTGGCAAGCTGCTGTTCCAACCGGTGCAGCAGCCGCATCCGCCACTCTACTTCGGCGGGTCGTCCGGCAAGGGGCAGGAGGTCGCGGCACGCACGATCGACAAGTACCTGACCTGGGGCGAGCCGGTCGAAGACGTCGCCAGCAAGATCGCCGAGGTGCGCGCGCTGGCTGCAGCCGAGGGCAGGGAGGTGAGCTTCGGTATCCGCCTGCACGTCATCGTGCGTGAAACCGAGAAGGAAGCATGGCAGGCTGCCGACGAACTGATACAATATGTCGATGACGACACGATTGCCGCCGCACAGAAGGTGTTCGAGCGCATGGATTCGGTTGGTCAGAGCCGCATGAGTCGCCTGCATGGCGGTCGTCGCGACAAGCTTGAAGCCGCGCCTAACCTGTGGGCCGGCGTTGGCCTGGTGCGCGGCGGCGCGGGCACGGCCCTGGTCGGAAACCCGGACCAGGTCAAGGCGCGCATGGAGGAGTACCGCCAGGTCGGCATCGACAGTTTCATCCTGTCCGGCTACCCGCATCTGGAAGAGGCCTATCGCTTCGGCGAACTGGTGCTGCCGAACCTGCCGCTGGCCCATGCCGTTCCCGCACGCGAGGCATCGATCAATACCGGACCCTTCGGCGAGACCATTGCCGGCGACCACCGGCCGAAGTTCAAGGCGTCCCAATCGTGACCGGGACAAGGCGCCGACCGGTGATCGCAATCGTGGGCGGCGGCTTCACCGGCGCGGCGGTCGCTGCAAACCTGGCCCGCAATCCCGCAAGCGACGGCGCCAGCATCGTCGTTTTCGAGCCACGCGAGCGGCTCGGCGCGGGGCTTGCCTATGATACCGACAATCCGGCCCATCGCATCAATGTGCCGGCTGCGCGCATGAGCCTCATCCCCGATGATTCCGATGACTTCCTCAGTTGGTTGGCATCGAAGGGCGAGCCGGGCGACGACGCCGATGCTCTTGCCGCCGACGGCAATCTGTACCCGCGCCGCGCCGTTTTCGGCCGCTATGTCGGCGAGTTCATTGCACCATTCCTGAAGACCGGCCGGATCGCGCACCGGCGCGAACGTGTCGTGAATATCGACCGCCATGGGGATCATTGGCTGCTGCGCACGGGCAGCGGTGCAGAGTTGCTTGCCGATATTGTCGTCATCGCCACCACCCATCCGCCGCCGCGCGCTCCCCGTGGTGTCGCAGAGATGCTCCACGGACATCCGCGCTATGTGCCGGATGCGACGGTCACCGGCGCTCTGGCGTGCCTTCGTCCGCAGGACCGTGTCCTGGTTATTGGCAACGGGCTGACGGCGGCCGATGTGATTGCGTCGCTGCGGCTCGCGAACCATCGCGGGCAGATCGTCTCCCTTTCGCGCCGGGGGCTGCGGTCGCGTGGCCATGCCACGACCCCGCAGGAGCCGTTCGGCGATTTTTCCGACGATCCGGCGCGAACTGCCCTTGAGCTTCTGCGGCGTGTCCGCCGTGCCGTGCGGGAAGCCGCGGAGATCGGTACCAGCTGGCACGGCGTTTTCGATGCGCTGCGAAGCCAGGGCGGCCAGGTCTGGCGCGCCCTGCCGCCGGCCGAGCGCAGGCGGCTGGTCCGCCACCTGCGCGCCTATTGGGACGTACACCGTTTCCGGGTTGCACCGCAGGTCGATGCATCGATCCGGCAGGGGCTGGAAACAGGACAGCTTCGCGTCCTTGGTGGCTCCATCGATCGGGTCGAGACCGATGGCGAGGTGATCGCCGTCGACATTCGCCATCGGCGCAACGGTTCGTCGGAGCGGATGCTATTCGATGCCTGTGTGGTAACGACGGGTCCTGCCCACACAGGCATCCTGTCATGTCACGACTGGCTTGCCGATCTCGCCTCGCAGGGTTGGCTTCGCCTCGATGATGTCGGCCTGGGGCTCGCCTGCGATGTAGCGAGCCGCGCGATCGCGGCGGACGGGCGGGCGGAGCGGTCGCTTATTATCGCCGGTCCGCTGGCGCGTGGCACCTTCGGCGAGCTCATGGGGCTGCCGCAGGTCAACGACCACGCGATCTTTGTTGCCGGAGAGATAGCAGACATGCTGACGCCGCCAAGGAAAGCCATCGGACGGCGTCCGCTCGCAACCGCGTCGCCGGTGGCAAAGCGGCCGGCTCCGTCGCTGGTCGGCGACACTCATCGCTGAAAGGGTTCGCCGTCGAGGCGTCGGGTCCAATCCTCCACCGTGCGTGTCTGCAGCCGCTTTGCCGCATAGTCCCGCCAGCTCGGCGGCAGGACGGCGAGGTTTGCGATCTGCGAAAGGGCCTCGCGGTTCAACGTGTCGACATAGAGATAGTGCCAGAGGCGACCAATCGTCCATTCGGCGGCGGGACGATCGAGGAGTTGCAGCCGGTCTCCGGCCGAGACGAAACCCGCCTCGATGACGCGATAATACCAGCCGGTGCGACCAGACTGCTGGACGCGACGGGCCATGTCCGGCAGGCCGAAGCGCCGGTTCAGCTTCCAGCAGGGCTGCCGTCCCTGGCTCACTTCCAGCAGTGCTTGGCCAAGGCGAAAGCGATCGCCGACCGCGATGTCGTTCTCGGTCAGCCCGACGGTTGAAAGATTTTCGCCGAACGCCCCCGGCATCTCCAGAGGTGGCACGGAACCAATGTCCTGCGCCCAGGCATGATAGTGATCCAGCGGGTAGTGGTGCACGGCCTTGTCGATGCCGCCGTGGCGTTTGACGTCTCCCTGGTGGTCGCCGGCAAAGCCCGTGGCTCCCAGATACACCGCCCCGCAGGCTGGCCGTTTGTCGATGCCGCTCAAGGTGCCGCGATCATCAATCGGCGCAAGCGCGCCGACGAGCAGGGCGTCGAGTACGATCGGCTGCCGATCAACCATCCATGCGCTCCAGCCATTCCCCGATCAGGGCGGCACCTGCCGCTTTCAAACTCGGGCCGAAGCGTTCGGCGTCGGCGCGTAGACGGGCAACATTGAGCCCGGCGGCGGCGAGCTCGCAGGCATGGCCGACCAGCCAGCGCTCGAACGGCAAACCGGCCTCGGCTTCGAGGTGAAACTGCAAGCCGAGCACCGTGTCGGCACGGGCGAAAGCCTGCTGAACGGTTTCGGGCGTCGAAGCCAACAATTCGGCGCCTGCCGGCAACTCGTAAGTATCACCGTGCCAATGCAACACCGGCAGGCCTTCGAGATGGCGAAGCGGTGAGGCAGCGCCTGGGGCGCTCAAGGTGAGGGGCGCAAAACCGATCTCCTTGATACCCGAGGAATAGACGCGGGCTCCAAGCGCCCGGGCGATCAATTGAGCCCCGAGGCAAATGCCGAGTGTCGGGCGATCTGCCGACAGCCGCATTCTCAGCGCTTCGATCTCGTCTGCAAGGAAAGGGTAGGCTTCGTCCTCGTAGACGCCAATGGGTCCGCCAAGCACGACAAGCAGATCCGGCTCGACCGGATCGAAAGCGAGGTAGTCGTCATTTCCGACATCGCGGTACTCGATCTCGAACCCGGCGGCGCGTAGCGGCGCTGCAAAGGTTCCGAGGTCCTCGAAATGGACGTGCCTGATGGCGATCGCCTTTCTTGTTTTCATCGTCTCACCATCAACTGCCGGCTTTGCTGTTGCTGATCGGTCCCGCCGACGGGACACAGCCGTCCTGCGTGCATCCCGTGTCTTGTGCCGTCGTCGCGTCGATCGGGACGGGTGCGGCGAGCAATGTCGCCAGCCGCGCGCCGATGACCATGTCGTCCTCGATCCCGAAGCGGTGATACTCGACGTGGCCGTCGCGGCCGATGATGATCGCCGTCGGCGTGCCACGCATGCCGTAGCGCTCCATCGTCTTGGGTATCGGTCCTTCGCTCGACGGCTGATCGACAGCAATCGGGAAGGTCAGCCGGTATTCGTGAATGAAAGCCTTGAGCGCCTCGGGTCCCATTGCAGCGTGATGTTCGAACACCGTGTGCAGGCCGATCACCTGCAAATCGGTTTCGCGGAAAATGTTCTGGACGCGCTGGGTCTGCGGCAGGCCATGCGAGACGCAGGCCGGGCAGAGCATCTGAAAAGCGTGAAGAAAGACGACCCGTCCACGAAGCCCTTCGAGGCTCAGGGGCGCCGCGGTGTTGAACCAGGTCGAAACGGCGAGTTCCGGTGCAGTCATGCGAAGGTTGCTGTTCATTATCTCAACTCCGACGGGCGCCGGACGGTGCACGCCCGTCCGGCTGATGCGGGAGAACACCCTGCCTGCAGGGCCGTTCGTCCCGCCTGTTGCTGATGTGTCAGGCGGCTTCGCGGACGAGCTTCACGCCCGGAAAATCGACCGGCACGGCAAGCGCGACGTTGATGTAATTGGTAAAGAGGTTGAGCGCGACATGCGCGATGATCTCGACGATGTCCTGATCATCGAAGCCTGCGTCACGCAATGCGCGCACATCTGCGTCGGCGACCTGGCCGCGTGCCTCGACGAGCTTCACGGTGAAGGCGAGGGCGGCGGCCGTTTTCGGATCCGACGACTTGCCACGCTGCGCGCTTGCCATCTCTTCCGCCGTGGCACCAGCCTTGCGACCAAGTGCAGTGTGGGCAGCGAGGCAATAATGGCAATCGTTGCGGTCGGCGACGGCAACTGCGATCTGCTCGCCAAGCTTGGCGCCGAGGCGCCCCTTGCGAAGCGCTCCGAACGATCCCCACATGCTTGCAAGTGCTGCCGGAGAATTGGCAACGGCGCGGAACATGTTGGGGGCGACACCGAAGGCCGAGCGGATTTCGCCAAGCAGTTCGGCGCTGACGCCGGTTGCCGAAGTGGGGTCGACTAGATTAATTCTGCTCATGGTTTTCTCTTTCTATTTGCGTGGAGGGAGAAAATAGCCGGTCCGCCGATGGCAGTCGTCGGACCGGCGCCGACAGCATCAATCACGCGGGCAATACTGGAAACGCTGCTTGCGGGCGCCGATGCTGAAGCTCGTTGCGCGTGGCCGGCACGCGCGGGTGATCATGTGCGACGGATATGGCGCCGATTGCGCGGCAATTCGTTCATGCATCACCCCGCTTCGCGGGTGAACACGCGCCATGCCGTCTCTCGAGCGCCTTCTTCGCCGCTTTCATACTCGCCGCAATCGACGCGCAGCTCGGCCGGTCCGAAGGCGGCGTCGACAAAGGCGCAATGATGCGGGGCGCTCGGATCGTCGTGGACATGCGGCCGGAAGTAGCGACAGTTGACGCACATGCGCTGCTCGGGAATGGCCCCCGCCATCTGCAGCCGCCGAATGATCTTGAGGAGATGTACGAGCAGATCCTGCTGCTCGAGCTTGGAGAGCGCGGCGATGGCGTCCTCAGTTGCCGAGGCGAGTTCACCAGCCCGGCGCACAGCGCTCTCGCCGGCAGGCGTCGCGGCGACCGCCAGGGCGCGGGCGTCCGTGGGATCGCTCTGCTTGTCGACGAGCCCCTTGCGCAGCAGCGCATTGACTGAATCCGTCGTCGTCGGCTGGCTGACGCCGAGATAGGCGGCAATCTGCTTCACCCGCATTCCCGCCCGGCCGCGCGCGACCAGAAAGGTCAGGATCTGCAATTGCGTCGGGTTAAGGCCGATCGCATCGGCGGCTGTCCAGGCTTCCGTGCGCATTGCTGTTGCCACCCGCGACAGGCCGACGCCGATCCGGTCGATCAAGGGAGGAGTATCGTCTGGTAGTTTGCTCATGGGTTATTTGTATAGGAATCCTACGTATTGTCAACAGCAACAAACCGCCCGGTGTTTGACGCGCATCAAAGTCGGCGGTTCGGCGTCGGCCTATTTCTTCATTCGCCCAGCCCGAACGAGTGCTGGTCAATCAGACGGAGACGATGATGTTGAATGCAATCAGGAGCGGACTGGGTATGGCGATCGCGGCAGTGCTTGTCGCAGCGCCAGCCGCCGCCGCCGATTTCGAAGTGCATATGCTGAACAAGGGCGAGAACGGCGCGATGGTGTTCGAGCCGGCGTCGCTGAAGGTGGCAACCGGAGATACTGTCACCTTCATCCCGACCGACAAGGGGCACAACGTCGAAACCATCAAGGGCATGATCCCCGATGGCGCCGAGGCCTTCAAAAGCAAGATCAATGAAAATTACAAGGTGACCTTCACGGCCCCGGGCCTCTATGGCGTCAAGTGCACGCCGCATTACGGCATGGGGATGGTGGGCGTGGTTCAGGTCGGAGAAACCCCTGCCAACCTGGACGCGATCAAGGGCGTCAAGAACCCGAAGAAGGCGCAGGAGCGGTTGGACGCGGCTCTGGCGGCGCTCGCGAACTAGGAGCCGCGTCTGCAGTTGGGGCGGGGAAGGCGGCTGCGCGTCGACGCAAGGGGTAAGGCGTGGCAGCGGTCGGCGGAACCAATGCGAAGGCTTCGCGTTGGTTCCGCATGGATCAGATCGCCGCCGAATTGTTTCCGCCCTCGCAGATACCCTATCCCGTCATTTTCGTGCGCATCCTCGGCGCATTGTTGATGGGCGCCGTCATCGGCTTCGAACGCGAGGCAAAAGCGCGTCCCGCCGGCCTCAAGACCCATATGCTCGTCTGCCTTGCCGCCTGCACCTTCAGCATCATATCGCTCGAAAGCGTCCGCCTCGGAGGCTTCTTCGACGACCGGGTGCGCATCGATCCGTTGCGGGTGGTCGAGGCCGTCACCGCCGGCGTCGCGTTCCTGGCCGCCGGCACGATCGTGCTGTCACGCGGCGAGGTTCAGGGGATAACGACTGGCGCCAGCCTTTGGCTCGCCGGTGCGATCGGGCTTTCAGTCGGGTTCGGGCATTGGATCGTTGCCGGACTTGCGGTGATTTCCGCGTTCACGGTTCTGTATGTCATCGGCTTTGTCGAAGCGCGAGCCATGGGGGACAACAAGCCCGATGCGGTTCCGCATGGAGACAGTAGCAACGGGCGCCGCAAATCGCACGCCAGGCGATAGTTTCGCCGCGGGACCAACAAGCATCAACGACAAAGGCTAGGGGGCGATACCACCGAGCCGCATCGGATTGGCCTGCAGCGTGACGCCTCACGCGCCTACCGTTCCCTTGTCAGCCGAGGCTCCAGATCCGTCGCGCGTTGCCCGAGAGCAGCTTGCGGCGCTCGTCCATGCTGCAGCCCTCGATGAGGGCATGGGTGGCAGCGACCCAGGTCGATAAACCGCCGCCAAGCGTGCACACCGGCCAGTCGCTGCCCCAGACCACCCGGTCCCAGCCGAAGGTCGCAATCGTATGCTCGACATAGGGGCGAAGCGTCTCCATTCGCCAGTTTTCGTCAGCATAGGCGACGACGCCTGAGATCTTTGCGACGACATTCGGGCGACGGGCGATTTCGCCCAGTTGCTCGCGCCAGGGGTGCTCGGCCCCGGCTCGGATATCGGGAACGCCGCAGTGGTCGAGGATGAACTGGAGATCCGGCGCAAGGTCCACGAGCGCAATCGCCTTGTCGATCTGCCGCGGCAGGACGCAGAGGTCGAAGGTGAAGCGCTGCCCGTTCAGAAGACGAATATTTTCCCGAAACGTCGTCGATTCGGAAAGAGTGTCCGGCATGACGTGCAGCACCCGACGAAAACCTCGGACGAAGGCGACATCCTGCTGGCGCTCCAAATAGGCTTCGAAGGATGCCTCCTCTGGCCGGCAGGCGGCGATCGCGCCTTGAAGCAGGCTCCCAGGCTCGCGCGCCAGCTGCTCGATCTCGCGGGTTTCCGCCTCGATCTCTTCTGGAGCCACATCAACTTCCATATGCAGGGCCGCCTCGATGCCAAGCCGCAGCGCTTCCTGGCTGTAGGTCTGATACAGAAAGTCGCGATCGAGGGCGGGGACGCCCGCAAGCCAAGGATAGCTCAGCGTCCGTTTGTTGATGAGATGCAGATGCGTGTCGATGATCAAGAGGTTCCCTCCTCTGAACGGCCAAGCTCACATAAAACAACTGCTCGAACGAGACGTTGCGCTGACTTCTTCAACCACTTGCCGCAGGGACATCCGACCCTGCGAGGGACGAAAGCTCCGCAGCCGTCCGCAAGAGCAGGGCGACGGTTGCGTCGATATCAGGTGCGGATGCAGCGCCGACAAGCCCGATGTAAGGCACCGTCAGCGCCGCAATGCAGCGCCCGTCGGGGCCTAGGATCGGCGCAGAAAGGTTATGCACACCGGCGGTCTGGGCGCTTGCCATTTTCTCGTGACCATGTGCCCGGATCCGCTCGAGACGCTCATGAAAGTCGAGGCCGGGTGTTGCTTCGTTGGCGCTGCGCGCATGCTCGGCGATCATCATTTCGCGTTCTTCCCGGGATCGGAATGCCAGAAGCACATGACCGGAGCCGGTCTCGAGCAGGCTGATATGCGAGCCGACGCGAATGGAAATTCCCCAGTAGTCCGGTGCTTCCTGCTGGGCAACGACGACGACCGAGCCGCGGTCGAATACGGCAAGATGGTTGGCTTGTCGCGAGCTTTGCGCGAGTTCGCGCATGAGCGGTGTGGCGTAGGAGGCAAGGCGCCGTACAGGCGCGTGCAGTTGCGCCAGGCCGAACAGTTTCAGGGTCAGTGAATAGCGGTCGCCGTCGATGCGGGTGACATAGCCGCGACGCACCAGGCGGTCGAGCATCCGGTAAAATTCGTTCGGCGAACGGTTGAGCCGCTTGGAGATTTCGGCCTGCGTCAATCCACCGTCGACACTGGCCAGAAGCTCGAGGATATCGAGCCCCTTGTCGAGGGCGGGGGCACGGTAACGATCAGACTCCTCCACCTCCATGCGGCTTCCTCTGCAATCAACGTGTTTCCAATTGGCGAAGCGCCCGCTGCAGGGAACTATGCCCTTGACGCAAGCGCCGATTATTGTTTGCATATAAATGAAATCCTCACAAGTGAGGGGATGGCGGCGCGAGAGCCTCATTGGAACCATAGCGAAGGCGTTGCCGCTTGGAGCACCGCTCAAGCGATTTGGACCGGATCGCTGCGAGCGGGAACGTGCGACGCGGGTGAACGCTTGGACTGATTACGCGGGAAGGCAACTGGGCATGCCTTTGCCCAGTTCGAGGACGAGGAGGGAGCAAGAATGACAGTGGATTTTGCGGGCAAGGTCGTGCTGATCACCGCCGCCGCTCAAGGCATTGGCCGAGCCACAGCACTCGCTTTTGCCGCAGCGGGTGCGAAGGTTCATGCCACCGACATCAATGCAGATGCTTTGGCGGCGCTGGCCAAAGAGGCGGAACTCGAAACCCACAGGCTCGACGTGCTCGATACCGGCGCGGTCGAAGCGCTTGTCGCCAGGATCGGCCGTGTCGACGTGCTTTTCAACTGCGCCGGCTTTGTGCACGCCGGCTCGATCCTCGACATGAAGGACGCAGATCTCGACTTCGCCTTCGACCTCAACGTCAAGGCGATGATCCGTACCATCCGGGCGGTCCTTCCAGGCATGCGCGCGCGCAAGGATGGTGCCATCATCAACATGGCCTCGGTCGCCTCGAGCATTAAAGGCGTGCCAAACCGCTTCGCTTACGGCGTCACCAAGGCGGCCGTGATCGGGCTTACGAAATCAGTGGCGGCCGACTATGTTGCCGAGGGCATTCGCTGCAATGCCATCTGCCCCGGTACCGTCGAAAGTCCGTCGCTGCAGGACCGCATGCGGGCGCAAGTGGACTACGAGACGGCGCGGGCCGCCTTTATCGCCCGTCAGCCGATGGGGCGGCTGGGCACGCCGGAAGAGATTGCCGACCTTGCCGTCCATCTGGCCGGGGCGACCTATACGACGGGCCAGGCCTATGCCATCGATGGCGGCTGGACGATCTGATCAACGAGTTTAGGGATTTAGGACATGAAACTTCTCCGTTACGGCACCCCTGGTCACGAAAAGCCTGGCCTGCTTGATGCGACGGGCACCTTGCGCGACCTTTCCGGCCATGTTGCCGATCTCTCCGGTGCTGCGCTCGATCCCGACAAACTTGCCGAGCTTAAGGCTCTGGATCTTTCCGGGCTGCCCGTTGTCGCCGGCAATCCGCGGCTCGGTCCCTGCGTTGGTGGAACCGGCAAATTCGTCTGCATCGGCCTCAACTATTCGGACCACGCCGCTGAAACCGGCGCCAAGGTGCCGCCGGAACCGATCATCTTCATGAAGGCGACTTCGGCCATCGTCGGCCCCAATGACGATCTCCTGATCCCGCGCGGATCGACGAAGACGGATTGGGAGGTTGAGCTTGGCGTCGTCATCGGCCGCAAGGCGAAATATGTCAGCGAAGCCGAAGCACTCGACTATGTCGCAGGTTACTGCGTCGTGCATGACGTTTCCGAGCGCGCTTTCCAGACCGAGCGCCATGGGCAATGGACGAAGGGCAAATCCTGCGACACGTTCGGGCCCACTGGCCCCTGGCTGGTGACGAAGGACGAAGTGCCTGATCCGCAGAACCTGCCGATGTGGCTGAAGGTCAATGGCGAGACCGTGCAGAACGGCTCGACGAAGACCATGGTCTATGGCGTTGCCTTCCTCGTTTCCTACCTCTCGCAATTCATGTCGCTGCAACCGGGCGATATCATCTCGACCGGTACGCCGCCCGGTGTCGGCATGGGCATGAAACCGCCGCGTTTCCTCAAGGCCGGCGACGTGGTCGAGCTCGGCGTCGAGGGCCTGGGCAGCCAGAAACAGTCGGTGCGCGCCGACGAGTAACCTTCGAGGGAACATTCATGACCCGTATCACCGATCTGCGTGTCTTCGATCTGCGCTTTCCGACATCGCAGAGCCTGGACGGGTCCGACGCCATGAACCCGGATCCCGATTACTCCGCGGCCTATGTCATCCTGGATACGGACAGTCCGGCGGTGGCAGGCCACGGTCTGACCTTTACGATCGGGCGCGGCAACGACATCTGCTGCATGGCGATCAACGCCATGCGGCACCTTGTCGTTGGCCAGAATACGGCCGATATCCTGGCCAATCCCGGCCACTTCTGGCGGCATCTGACCAGTGACAGCCAGTTGCGCTGGATCGGACCGGAAAAGGGCGCAATCCACCTGGCGACGGGCGCCATCGTCAATGCGGTCTGGGACCTGCTTGCAAAAGAAGCGGGCAAACCGGTGTGGCGGCTGGTCGCCGAGATGACGCCGGAGCAGATCGCCGACATCGTCGACTACCGCTACATGACGGATGTGCTCACCCGAGACGAGGCGATCGACATCCTGCGCAAGGCCGAGCCCGGCAAGGCGGAGCGTATCGCTACGCTTAAACGCGACGGGTACGCCTGCTATACGACGTCGGCCGGCTGGCTCGGTTATGCCGATGACAAGCTGCGGCGTCTTGCCCAGGAAGCGATCGACCAGGGTTTCAACCACATCAAGATGAAAGTCGGCCGTGATCTTGCCGACGATATCCGCCGCCTCGCCATCGCACGCGAGGTGATCGGGCCGGACCGGTACCTGATGATCGACGCCAATCAGGTCTGGGAGGTCGGTGAAGCGATCGACTGGGTAAAGCAACTCGCCTTTGCCAAGCCATTCTTCATCGAGGAGCCGACGAGCCCCGACGATGTCGCCGGCCATCGCAAGATTCGCCAGGCGATCGCGCCGGTCAAAGTCGCGACCGGCGAAATGTGCCAGAACCGCATCATGTTCAAGCAGTTCATCGCCGAAGGCGCGATCGATATCGTCCAGATCGACAGCTGCCGCATGGGTGGGTTGAACGAAGTGCTCGCAGTGCTGCTGGTCGCCGCCAAGTACGGCTTGCCCGTCTGGCCACATGCCGGCGGGGTAGGGCTCTGCGAGTATGTGCAGCATCTATCGATGATCGACTTCATAGCCGTTTCCGGCACGAAGGAAGACCGGGTCATCGAATATGTCGACCATTTGCACGAGCATTTCGTCGACCCCTGCGTGATCCGGAACGCCGCCTACATGCCTCCGCAGCGGCCAGGGTTTTCGATCGAGATGAAGCCGCAGTCGATTGCCGACCACACTTTCGTCAGCTGACGGCAGCCATTTGTCGGCAGTCGGCTACGTCGGTAGCCCGGCCTGCTCGAGCGCTCTTACCCAAAGCGCAGCATCCTCGCTTCGCCGGATCGGGAAGTAGTCACCGAGGTTGGAAAGGCAAAAGTCGGGATCGAGCTGCCGCAGGCGCGCTATCGCCTCCGCCGCCTCGGTCGGGTGTCCGGCCAGCGCATTGCTTGCCGCCGCGACGCAGGTTGCAATGAAATGCACGGGCTGCTCGCGAATGGCAGCTTGAGCCCAGGCCGCAGCATCCTCGTAGCGACCGGCAAAGAAGTGCGCTGCAGATATCGCGGCCTGCGCGTTGAAAATCTGCGGATCCTGCGGGCTGAGCCGCATGGCGCGCGCCAGATGGTCGATGGCGATTTCCGGTTCGCCGAACCAGATCTTGGCCCAGACGCTGAACAGCCAGGCGGAGGCCAAATTCGGGTTCAGCGCCAGCGCGCGATCGAGAAGATCGGCGCCGTAGTCGTGAACGCCGAGAACGTAGGTGAACGCGATGCCAGCAGTGCAGAGCGCCACGGCGTCGTCCTTGCCGAGGGAGGCCGCACGCCGCGCAAGCCGCTCGGTCTCGGTTGTCTCCTGTTGTCGATCGACCATCCAGCCGCTGGCCTTTCGCTGCGAATAGCAGCGCGCAGCCATGCCGTAGGCGGCGGCAAACTCCGGATCGAGTTCGATCGCACGGTAAAACAGCCGCAGCGCCTCGTTGTTGGCATCCCGGTTCCAACGGTGGAGCGCAGCCATTCCGCGCAGGAAGTAGTCGTAGGCGTCGAGGTTTTCCGTCGGCTTGCGTTTGGCGCGTTCGATCTCCGCCTGTTCGAGTTTCGGTCCGATCGCCCCAACCACGTTGGCGGTGACCTGATCCTGAAGCTCGAAGATGTCTTCGAGGCCCCCTTCGAAACGATCCGCCCAGATATGGATGCCGGTGTTTGCCTCCACCAGTTCGGAGGAGATGCGCACCCGGTTGGCGGCCTTTCGTACGCTGCCTTCAAGCACATAGCGTACGCCGAGTTCGCGGCCGACCTGCTTCACGTCGACGGCGCGTCCCTTGTACATGAAACTCGAATTGCGTGCGATGACGAACAACCAGCGCATGCGCGACAAGCCGATGATGATCTCCTCGACGACACCATCGCCGAAATAGTCCTGCGCGGTGTCGTTGCTCATGTTTCCGAACGGCAGGACGGCGATCGATGGCCGGTCCGGCAACGCCGGACCGGGAGTGCGTAGCGGCAGGATCTGACCGAGATGGGCGCGATAGGTCCGCAATGGACGGGCGATATTCTTCAGGTGATGCAGCCCCATATCGGCAAAGCTGATGTCGACTTTACCGTCGATCTGCCGATAGACGTCTTCGGAAATGCAGATCCCACCGGCCTCGGAAATCTCCTCGAGGCGGGCTGCCACATTCACACCGTCTCCGATGATGTCGTCGCCCTCGATCAGAACGTCGCCGAGGTTGACGCCCATGCGAAACAGCATGCGCTGGTCTACGGGAACAGTTGCATTCCGCTCGGCCATCATGCGCTGGATGGCTGCGGCACAGGCGACGGCGGAAACCACGGACGGAAATTCCAGGAGTACGCCATCGCCGATCGTCTTGACGATGCGGCCGCCCTGTTCGTTGACGAGCGGCAGTATCGCTTCGCGATGCCCCCTGAGCGCGCGCGCCGTTCCAGCTTCATCGGCACCCATTAGCCGACTGAAGCCGACGACGTCGGCGGCCAGAATGGCCGCCAATCTGCGTTCCGCCTGGGGTTGAGCCACCGCGCTATACTTCCAACTGGCGCCGAATGCCGCACTATAGCACAGCAGTTCAGGGGCTGCTCCTGTTCAATCAGCGCAGTGCACACGGGCTCGGCGCAGCGACGAACCCGAGGTCGGGGAGCTGTTTGTCGCAAATTCTCTTTCGGCATCCGCGCCGAAACGGCTAAGGTCCAGAGACGTACCCCAGGGAGGTTCGATGGACTCCACCGGTTCTTTTGCCGCCAGGTTGCTGTCAGCAACGCTGATGTTCGACCAGACGTCTTTGGCCGCATTGGAGGCTCTGGCTGCCCATTCGGACCGCAGGATCTTGCGACGCGGCGAAGTCCTCGTTCGCGAAGGAGACCGGTCGGATCGGTTTTTCGCTGTCCTGTCGGGACGGTTCACAGTGCATCGCGAAGGCGTCATCGAACCTGTTGCCGAGATCGGCCGGGGCGAGCTCGTTGGTGAAGTCGGTTTCTTTGCCAGCCTGCCGCGCATCGCGACAGTGGTCGCGGCGCGCGATTCGATCGTGCTCGAAATCCGCGATGACCAGTTCGAGAAGGCGGCCAAGGCGTTGCCCAGCCTGCGCCAGTCCGTCACGACATTCCTCGCGCGTCGCTTTGCGATGCAATCCCCGGCGTCGTCACGGGTCAAGCAGCCATGCGCGTTGCGAACGCTCGCGATCGTGCCTGCGGGCAGCGGTCGGATCCCGCCGGCTTTCATCGAACGCCTGCACCGCGCATTTTCCGCAAACAGCCGCGCGGTGTTCCTGACCCGGGCCGACGTCGAGGGGCGGTTCGGCGCGATCGCGATCGACGACCAGCCGATACTGGATTGGCTCAATCATCTGGAGGTGAAGGCAGAGATCATCGTCTATGTCGCTGAGGACGAGCCGAACGAATGGACACGCGTTTGCATTCGCCAGGCCGATAGTGTGCTGATGGTTGCGCATGCGTCAGGAGAGCCGCATCCCGGTCCATGCGAAAGGCTGGCGTTGTCGGTGCACGCGCCGTCCAGCCTTCGCCTGGTTCTCGTCCACGAGAAACGCTCCGCAAGCGTTTCGGGAACGGCTGTCTGGTTGGACGAGCGGCCGGGTATTCGCCAGCATCATCACGTCGCGCTCGAAGATAGCCAAGATGTCGAGCGCCTTGTCCGGTTCGTTTCCGGCGAGGCGAGGGGGTTCGTGGCCGCCGGAGGCGGTTCGCTCGGATGTTCTCATCTTGGCGTCTACAAGGCGTTTGTGCAGGCAGGGGCATTCTTCGACTATCTTGGCGGTACCAGCTCCGGAGCGGCGATGATGGCGGGCTTTGCCAGCGGACTGGAGGCCGACGAAATTGACAGGGGAACACACCAGATCTTCGTCAAGAGCCGTGCGTTTCGCCGCCTCACGCTGCCGCAATATGCGCTTCTGGATCACAAGGTGCTCGATCGGACCCTGCAGGCCGAGTATGGCGACGTCCTCATCGAGGATCTGTGGATCCCGTACTTTGCGCTCTCGACCAATCTGACCACGCGCCAGGCGCATGTCCACCGCCGTGGAAAGCTTTGGCAAGCGGTCAGGGCGTCCGGTTCGATCCCCGGCGTTTTGCCGCCATTTTTCACGGCAGAGGGTGACATGCTGGTGGACGGGGCCATCATGAACAATCTGCCGCTGGACCAGATGAAGGAACTGAAGGCAGGCCCCAATGTGGTCGCGAGCCTACGCTCGGACGGACCACGCAAACACCATATCGATTATGACAGCATCCCCGGGGCGTCCGAGCTCGCGGTCCGGATGCTTAACCCGTTTGGCCGCGCCGGCTTGCCGAAAGTTCCAAGCGTGATCCAGGTGATCACTGCAAGCGTGCTGGCGCACCGGCCCGAGGAAGTGGTGCTTGGGGAGAGAGATATCCTGATCTCACCGCCGATTTCGAGCGCGATCAGCTTCATGGATTGGAGCCGGCATTCCGAGCTTTTCGTTGAAGCCTACCACTGGACGAGGCAATGGATTGACGAACGTCTAGGGCAAAACGACCCGACGTTGCGGGCAATCCTTGGTCTTTCGAACGAGCGCGACGAGGCGAAAACACAGGGCGACAGTCTCGACGTGTCGCACCTGTAATGGCGGCGGATTGTCCTTGTCGGCGAGGATATTGTCGCGAACTCGATCGCTCTTCCCGAGTTGTCACTGCCCCCTTGGGGTTGTAGTATTTTAGGGTGGCCTTGTGGGACCCATTCCTCACCCGGCTATGGCGTGCCAACGAAAATGATCGACAGGTGATAGGGCCCTCGGACTAGCGGGAGGCTCACATTCGGAAATGCCTCGCTCCCGAATTGGTATGCCGATCGGGTTCCCTTGGATGTACCTGCGGGACGTCTTTGGCCTATGCGACGCGCGGCGCCGCACGCAACCGGCCACAGCGTTCCCATCTTGTTGAAGTGGATCGACGCGATGTCTGAGAATAAAAATCTGGATCCCGCAAAACCGATGAGTGCTGAAGATCTTCGCATGCAGATGCTCCAGCGCGAGATGGAGGAGATGGATAAAGACCGTCGGCTGAAGGCGATTGAAGAAGAGAAACATGCCGACTTTGCCGCGGATTTTCTGAAGAAGCATGTGACGGAAGAAGAAATCGCAATCGTGCGACGCCTCGTCGCCAACGCCGTAAAGGCCGGAAAATTCGAAGCGATGGTCTACAGTTTCCCCTCCGAGCTTTGCACCGACAGTGGGCGCGCGATCAACAGCGGCGATCGTGACTGGCCGTCCACACTGCAGGGCAAGGCAAAGGAGTTTTTCGATCGGTACCAGACCTATGGCAAGCCGCAGGGTTACAAGTTGAAAGCGATGATCATCAACTTCCCAGGCGGTGTGCCGGGCGATGTCGGCTTTTTCCTGAACTGGGCGCCCGACAAGGCCTGAACGCGATTTCCGCTAGCCGCTGCTGGGACGCAGCGGCTGTTGGATCCGTATCTGGCGCGCAGCCGCCGCTCGCACCTAAAGCACGTTCGGCACGGTCCGCCGGACGTGGCTGTCTTCCACAAAGTCGGCCGGCCGTTTCTGCCGCTTGCCGAGGTCCGGTTCGGTGAATTTCACGCGCTCATACGGGATCGACGAGAGTATGTGCGCAATGCAGTTGATGCGCGCGCGCTTCTTGTCATCCGATGGCACGATCCACCACGGCGCATATTCGGTGTCCGTCATCCGGATCATTTCGTCGTAGGCGCGCGTGTAGTCCCACCAGCGCTGGTAGGATTCGACATCCATGGGGCTCAGCTTCCACTGGCGGAGTGGATCGACGATGCGTTGGCGGAACCGGCGTTCCTGTTCCTTTTCGCTGACGTCGAGGAAGTATTTGAGCAGGATGATGCCGCTCTCGACCATTGCTGCTTCGAAGCGTGGCGCAAGCTCGAGGAAGCGCCGCGCTGAATCGTCAGTACAGAAACCCATGACCCGCTCGACACCCGGTCGGTTGTACCAGGAGCGATCGAAAATGACGATCTCACCGGCGGCCGGCAGATGCTGAATGTAGCGCTGCATGTAGATCTGCGATTTTTCCCGTTCCGTTGGAGCGGGCAGGGCGGTGACCCTGAAGACGCGCGGGCTGACGCGCTCGGTTAGCCGCTTGATGACACCACCCTTGCCGGCGGCATCACGTCCCTCAAAGATAATGACGATGCGCGCACCGCTCTTCTTTACCCACGCCTGCAGATGCGCGACTTCCTCCTGCAGACGCTCAAGTTCCTTGGTGTAACTGGGACCGGATCGCTCCTCCGGCGTCGCCAATTCGGCAGCTTTCTCGCCGCCGTTCTTGTCTTTATTCTTTTTCTTGCCTTCGTGTTTTCCCATTTTTCCCTCCCGTTTCCAAACTGGGTTGTGAATCCGTGACGATCGGCACGGCGATCGGCTGCGCGTTTGAGGCGGTCATGCCGAATCGCGCTTCATAGGCGTCGAGTGCGTCCTCAATTCCCTCAAAAACCATGTCAGGGCCGATCTTCTCGATGATGCCGGCTCGCTCGAGTATGGCGCGCGCGTCCGTGTGCAATTCCGCCAGACCGAGGGCGATGCCCTGTGTTTTCAGCTCGTCGCTAAGCTCGCCGAGCATGTCGGCAGCGGTGCTGTCGATCTGTGGGATTGCGCTGGCATCGATCATCAGCCAGCGGCGAGGGGCGGGGAGTTCCTCGGCGATTGCTTCCAGTCGTGCCCGGACATAGTCCGCATTGTAGAAAAGCAGGCTGTCCTGGATCATACAGGCACCGAAGCCCGGAACGGGCTGTGCCTGCGGGGCGCGATGCAGCTTGTAGAAGCCATCCCGGCCGGGGATTTTGCCAAGCAACGCGTCATGCGGATACATCGTCTGCAGCAGCAGATAGATCAGCGTCGCGGCAATGGCGATAACGACGCCGTTCAAGACGCCAAGGCCGATCGGCCCCCAAAGGGCGATCAGCGCAAAGACGAACTCGATCCGGTTGACGTGCCAGATCCGCTTCAGCCCTTCGATGTCGATCAAGCTCAAGGCCGTTGCCGCCAGGATCGCGCCCAGTGCCGCGATCGGCAGGATGCGAAGCACTTCACCGAGAAAGAGCAGGACGGCCATGAGGGTTGCTGCGGCGACCAGGCTTGCGATCTGCGACCGCCCACCGACCGCGAAATTGACGGCGGTGCGGGAATCCGAGGCGGTTACCGGAAACGTACCAAACAGGCCGGCTGCAATGTTGGCAGCCCCGAAGCCGGTCAACTCGCGGTTCGGATCGACGCGGTAGCCACCGAGTGCTGCGAAGCTGCGCGCAGCAATGACGCCCGAACCGAAGCTCACCAGGAAGATCGCGGCGCCCCCGGTCAGCAGGACGTCGATCGGCACTGCCCCGTGGGGCACGACGAATGACGGCAGGCCTTCGGGAATATTGCCGACAACGGCCATGCCGCGCCCTTCGAAGTCGAAGAGAAAGGACAGCAGCACCGCGACAAAAACGACGATCACCGGGCCCGGCACTGGTGAGCGATAGATGCGGGCGATCTGCAGCAGCGCAAAACATGCAAGAGCAAATACGAGGGTTGGCCAATGGATTGAACCGGCCTGTCGCAAGAGGTCGAGCAGGGGAGCAATGAGGCCGTCGGATTCGATGTCGACGCCGGTGACACGCTTGATCTGTCCGACCAGGATCGACAGCGAAATACCGGCAAAGAAGCCGGTCAAGATCGGACGGGAGAGAAAGTTCGCGAGCACGCCGAGCCGCACGAGGCGGGCAACCAGACAGAGAATTCCGACAATGAGGGCGAGGAGGGCGGCTGCGGTAACACGATCCGCCATCGACGCCGGTGTGGCAAACATGGTTGCCAGAACAGCCGCAAGGACCGTCATTGAGGCAGCATCCGGGCCGACGATGAGTTGCCGGGACGGACCGAAAAGGGCGTAGGCTATGAGCGGGGTGATGCTGGCATAAAGCCCGGTTTCCGGCGGAAGGCCGGCGATGGCGGGATAGGCGATCGCGCTCGGCAGGCCGACCGCCGCGATTGCCACGCCGGCCGAGACGTCATTTCGCAACCAATCCACCCGATACCCGCCGAGGTTTTCGAGCAGTGGCAGGCGCGGCAGGTTCAGCGGCATGCGAGTGCCTCCGGATCAGTCCCGTTTGAAAGCCAGTTGCTTCACGATTCGATACGACTGTGGTCTTGCAATGCTGAAAACAAAAGATGGTCTGTGTCAGCGAATTCAACCGCAATTACATACGCTTCTGCACAGAAGGCCGAACTAAATTACACTATCATCGCCCGGTATTGTCAGCAAAACCTTTCGTTTTGAAAAGCCTCCGGCGCTTAGCCTAAGTTGCCGTCGCATTCCTGAAATACAGACGGTCTTTCAGCCGCGCCGGATAGATCATCGTGCGATGACGACCACGTTGGTGCTGCATTTCATCGATCGCCACCGTGCAGTTCGACAAGGTGATGGAGGCGGCGGCGACCGGTAAGTTTCAGCAGCAAACGGCGTTGTGACAAGATCTCAAGAGGAAGCCATGGATCGCCGACCTGCCGCACCCTGGTGACGCGGGCGACGGCGTCCACCAACCTTACGCCACCTATCAGATATTTTCCATCAATCTGTCATACATGTTTGACAACTTTGCTGACATCTGCCTATTGTCAGTCTAGACAAGTTAGCGCGACCAAGCCGTCGCCTTTCGCATACCGGAGGAACAATGATCATCACCGACGTCGAAGTGCGGGTCTTCCGCACGACCACTCGCCGCCACTCGGACAGTGCTGGTCACGCGCATCCCGGCCCGCCGCATCAGGTGGAGCAGGCCATGCTAACGATCCGCACCGAGGACGGTCACGAGGGGCATTCCTTCACGGCGCCGGAGATCGTCCGCCCGCATGTCATCGAGAAATTCGTCAAGAAGGTCCTGATCGGCGAGGATCATCGCGACCGCGAACGATTGTGGCAGGATCTCGCCCATTGGCAGCGCGGTTCCGCTGCGCAGCTGACGGACCGTACCTTGGCGGTGGTTGATTGTGCGTTGTGGGATCTGGCAGGACGCACCTTTAAACAACCTGTCTACAAGTTGATCGGCGGTTATCGCGACAAGGTTCTCGCCTACGGCTCGATCATGTGCGGGGATGAACTTGAAGGTGGCCTTGCGACACCGGAAGACTACGGGCGGTTTGCCGAGACGCTGGTCGAGCGCGGCTACAAGGGCATCAAGCTTCACACCTGGATGCCGCCTGTCAGCTGGGCACCGGACGTGAAGATGGACCTCAAGGCCTGCGCTGCCGTGCGCGAAGCTGTAGGGCCGGGTATCCGCCTGATGATCGACGCGTTCCACTGGTATTCCCGCACTGACGCGCTCGAACTCGGGCGAGGGCTCGAGAAGCTCGGCTTCGACTGGATCGAGGAGCCGATGGATGAACAATCGCTGTCGTCCTACAAGTGGCTAGCCGACAATCTCGACATTCCCGTCGTTGGCCCGGAGAGTGCCGCCGGCAAGCATTGGCACCGTGCCGAGTGGATCAAGGCTGGCGCCTGCGACATCCTGCGCACCGGCGTCAACGACGTCGGCGGCATCACGCCGGCGCTGAAGACGATGCATCTTGCCGAAGCCTTCGGCATGGAGTGCGAGGTGCATGGCAACACCGCCATGAACCTGCATGTCGTGGCCGCAACCAGGAACTGCCGCTGGTACGAGCGTGGCCTGCTCCACCCGTTCCTCGAATATGACGACGGGCACGACTACCTGAAGTCGCTGTCCGATCCGATGGACCGCGAGGGCTATGTGCATGTCCCGGATCGCCCCGGTCTCGGCGAGGAGATCGACTTCAATTTCATCGAAAACCATCGCGTTCGGTAACGGGCGGGGGAACCTGTGATGAAGACCGTTCTTGCCTTCGGAGATAGCCTGACCTGGGGCGCCGACCCGGCAACGGGCCTGCGTCACCCGCCGGAAGGCCGCTGGCCCGAGGTTCTGGGCGAAACGCTTGGCGGCCGGGCAAAGATCATCCCCGAAGGTCTCGGCGGGCGCACCACCTGCTACGACGACCACGCGGGGCCCGCATGCCGCAATGGCGCCAAGGCGCTGGAAGTGGCGCTTGCCAGCCACATGCCGCTCGACCTCGTCATCGTCATGCTCGGCACCAACGACATCAAGCCCGTACATGGCGGGCGCGCAGAAGGGGCGGTTTCGGGCATGCGCCGGCTGGCGCAGATCGTCGAAACCTTTCCCTACAAACCAAAGGCGGCGAAGCCGAAGCTTCTCATCGTCGCGCCGCCGCCCTGTTCCGCCGGACCAGGTGGACATCCCGCGGCGGCTCGCAGCGTGGCGGAATCCGAGAGGCTATCCCCCCTCTACCGCAAGCTTGCGGACGAACTCGGGCATCCGTTCTTTGATGCCGGGTCGGTGACCCGGGCGTCAGAAATCGATGGTGTGCATCTCGAAGCTGCAGACACGGCGGCAATCGGACGGGCGCTCGCCGTGCCCGTCGACGAAATTCTTGGCTGATCCAGCCTTGCCTGTGGAGGAACAGGCAGGCGGATCTTGTAATAGGAAGGTCGGTTCCCAAGTGGACGGCCGCAAAGGAGGAAGCATGAAACATTTTCTAGCAACGGTCGCATTCGGTGCGCTTCTTGCCACGACAATGCCAAACCTCGTTCAGGCCGAAACGCCGGAGGATCAACTCGTCGTCGCAACGACCATGAGCAACATCCTGACGCTCGACCCAGCCGCCATCACCGGCCGCGAGACGGTCCAGGTGCTGAACAACATCTATGACACGCTGGTCGTGCTCTCTCCTGAGGATCGCAGCGTTCAGCCGCGACTAGCGGAACGCTGGGAAGTGGCAGACGACCGCATGTCGATCCGCTTTCATCTGCGCAGCGACGCCAAGTTTGCCTCCGGCAATCCAGTTACAGCCGAAGACATCGCCTGGAGCTTGAAGCGGCTGCTCGCGCGCAATCTGGCGCAATCGTCCTTCCTTAAAACCCGCGGGTTCACGCTCGAAGCAGCCGACAAGCTGTTCGTCGTCGAAGACGAGCGCACCTTCGTGTTGCATCTGCCGAAGGCCGACGACCCGAACCTGATCCTGATGATCCTTGCGCAAAACGGGCCGGGCTCGATCATCGACAGCAAGACGGCGATCGAAAACGAGAAGGACGGCGACCTCGGCGCAGCATGGCTGACCTTGAATTCGGCAGGCTCCGGTCCGTTCACGCTGACGCAGTGGAAGTCGAACGAATTCATCATCCTTACCCGCAACGGCGAGTACTGGGGTGAGGCGCCTGGCATGAAGCGCGTGCTTCTGCGCCACCTGCCGGAATCGCAATCGCAGCGCCTGCTTCTGGAAAAAGGCGACATCGACGTTGCCTACTCTCTGCAAGCGCCGGATCTCAAATCGCTGGAGGCCGACAATGCGATCACGATTGAATCGACCCCGGGCTCGGGCTTCTACTACCTCAGCGTCTCGATGAAGGACGAGAAATTCGCCAACAAGAAGGTGCGCGAGGCGCTACGCTACCTGATCGACTACGAAGGTCTCGACAAGGCGGTGATGCCCTATTACGGCAAGCTGCATCAGCGTCCGCTGTCGACGGGTGTCTTGGGCGCCTTGCCGGACGAAGGCTACAAGCTGGACGTCGCGAAGGCCAAGGCTCTGCTTGCAGAAGCGGGTTATCCTGATGGTTTCAAGACGACCTTGCGCGTACTTTCCGAAGACCCCTTCATGAAGGCGGCAACCGCCATCCAGAACACGCTTGGCCAGGCCGGTATTCAGGCCGAACTCATCAGCGGTTCGGGCGACCAGATCTACGGTGCGATGCGCGAGCGCAAGTTCGAACTGCTGCTCGGCCGTGGCGGCGGCGGCCAGCAGCCGCACCCGGACAATAACCTGCGCTCTGTCGCCTATAACCCGAACAATTCCGATGACGCGAAGCTCACCAACTACCAGAGCTGGCGCACCAGCTTCTTCGACGAGAAGCTGAACAAGATGATCGAAGAGGCGCTGGTCGAACGCGACGCCGCCAAGCAGGCCAAGCTCTATGAGGGCGTTCAGACCTACATGGACGAGCTCGTCATGTCGATCCAGCCGTTCTCGGAGGTCATCGACACAGCGGCCTTCCGAAGCGACGTGAAGGGTATGATCGTCAGCCCCTGGCTCTCGCGCTTCGAAGGCGTGAAGAAGGAACGGTAGTCCCGGCCCTTCGTCTGTATCGAGAATAAAAAGGCGCGCCGCAAGACGTGCCTTTTTTGCGTTTGCACGGGCTCAAATGAAGCTGCCTGTCGGCTGAAGGAAAGCAGCCGCCACCTCTTGAGATGTTAGGGGATGGCGCCGGCGGCAACGTCATGATCGTCTGCCGCCAAGCCCGGCCACGGTTTGAAGCGGCGACCGACGCGAGGTCGGACATGCTCGTCACCTGCCCCCCCATCCCGATCAATGCGGTGCTGTCGGCGCTGAAGCCCGCTGCGCCATGTCCGCGATCGAGTACACTGCGCTAAAGCGCAACAATGCGCGACACTGCACGAGGGCGCAGGGGTTCCCGGGGTCGGCGCTGCCGGCCATATCTCCCTTTGGAGCGAGGTTGCCGACGCTGGGTATCGAGGTTCGGCCGATGAACTCCAGTCCTCGGTCGCCGCAGCAAGAAAGGTCTATGTAAAGAAAAGCCCGGCACTGGGCCGGGCAAGTCGGGGGAGAATTTTGTTCACGCATTGCAGGCCGAGAAGGTGTGCCTTGCAATGGAGTTGGCTTCGGGAGCTTCAGTGCGCGCCCTCGTATTCCAACGAGGCGCCGATCAACTCGCGGGCATAGGGGTGGGTCGCGCGGTTTCCGGGGATCGCTTCGCGCGGCAGGATTTCGGTGATTTCGCCATGGAGCATGACGGCAAAGCGATCGCACATGTGGTCGACGACGGCGAGGTCGTGCGTCACCATGATGTAGGTGAAACCACGCTCGTCGCGCAGGCGCTGAAGCAAGTTGAGGATCTCCGCCTGCACCGAAACATCGAGCGCCGACGTCGGCTCGTCGAGCAGCACCAGCGATGGTTCAAGGATCAGGGCGCGCGCGATTGCCACGCGCTGCCTTTGACCGCCGGAGAGTTGGTGGGGGAACCGGTCGAGGAACGAGACCGGCAGGCCGACATCGGTGATCGCGCTGCGCATGCGTTCTTCGCGGTCGCCAAGCTTGTGAATGACGAGCGGCTCGTTGAGGACGGTTCGCACCGACTGGCGCGGATGCAGGGAGCCGTAGGGGTCCTGAAACACCATCTGCAGCGTGCGACAGCGCTCGATGAGCGGAATGTCGCGCACCGGCTTTCCGTCAATAAGGATGTTGCCGGTCCAGATATCCGTCAGCATCGAGATGCAGCGCAGGACCGTGGATTTGCCCGAACCGCTTTCGCCAACGAGACCGAAACATTCGCCGGGCTTGACCGAGAAGGCGACGCCGGGAAGGACCTTGGCCGCCGTCGGGCCGGCGCCGAAGGTGATTGCGAGATCGCGGCATTCGACTGAAACGGACATCAGGCAATTTCCTCCAGCCATTCAGGACGGCGATCGAGTACGGCAAGCGGTGCTCGACCGCCGCCAATCCGCGGCTGTGCCGCGAGCAAACCGCGCGTATAGGGATGTTGCGCCTTGTCGAGGTCGGCAGCCGCCAAGGTTTCAACGATGCGACCGGCATACATGATCAGGACCCGATCGCAGAAATTGCGCACGAGGTTCAGGTCGTGGCTGATCATGATCAGTCCAATGCCGCGATCCCGGACCAGGCTATCGAGAATGTTCAGCACCTGCAGGCGTACGGTGACATCGAGCGCCGAGGTGGGTTCATCGGCAATGACGAGGTCGGGATCGGCCAACAGCATCATCGCGATCATCACGCGCTGACCCATGCCACCCGATATCTCGTGCGGATACTGCTCGTAGACGCGTTTCGGGTCGCGGATCTTGACCGCTTCGAGCATGGCCAGCGCCTTGTCGCGCGCCTCGGCCTTCGAGCATTTGAAGTGACGCAGATAAGTTTCCGCCACCTGGTCCCCAACGCGACGAATGGGATTCAATGAGAACTTCGGATCCTGGAGGATCATCGACATGCGCCGACCGCGGACCTTCAGCATCTCCTTTTCGGAAAGCGAGAGCAGTTCGAGCTCGGCGAAACGTAGCCTGTCGGCGGTGATGGTCGCGCCCGGCAGCAGACGCAGAAGCGCACGTCCGACTGTCGACTTGCCGGAGCCGCTCTCGCCGACGATGCCGAGGCGCTCACGCCCAAGGGTGAATGAGACGCCGCGCACCGCATCTGTCGGAGCGCCGCCATAGCGGATGCGCAGGTTCTCAACGTCGAGAATGGTGTTTTCCATGGCGCTATCTCCGGTTCATCTGCTTCGGGTCGAGCGCGTCGCGCAGGCCATCTCCGAGCAGGTTGAATGCGAGGCTGACGGAAAGGATCGAAATGCCCGGGAAGGTGACGAGCCACCAACTGTCCAGCATGTACTTGCGGCCGGTTGCGATCATCGCGCCCCATTCCGGAAGCGGAGGCTGCGCGCCAAGCCCGAGGAAGCCGAGGCCGGCGGCGGTCAGGATCACGGTCGCCATGTTCAACGTCAGCCGGATGAGGACCGAAGGCAGGCACATCGGCATGATCGACTTGAAGATGATGCGGGTCGCGGACGCGCCTTGCAGACGTGCCGCCGAGATGTAATCCGCCTTTCGGAAGGTCATCGCCTCGGCACGCGCTAGTCGCGCGATCGGCGGCCAGGACGTGAGCGCGATCGCGATGATAGCATTGTTCAGGCTTGGCCCGAGTGCCGCGACGAAGGCGAGCGAGAGAATGAGGCTCGGGAACGACAGGAAAATGTCGGTGATGCGCATCATCACAGTATCGACCTTGCCGCCGAGGTAGCCGGCAGTCGTGCCGATGACGAGACCGATCGGACCGACGACGATCGAGACGAGGAAGATGATCGTGAGCGTGATGCGTGCGCCGAAGACGAGCCGGCTGAAGATGTCGCGACCGAGCTCGTCGGTTCCGAACAGATGTCCGTTACCTGGCGCCTGCAAGGTGTTGGCGAGATCCTGCGCATAGGGGTCGTGGGTCGCGATCAGCGGTGCGAAGGCGGCGATCACGATCAACAAGGCCAGAACTGCGAGACCGAAGGTCGACGTCGGGCTTTTCAGCAGGAAAAGGACGATGTTCTTCAGGGACTGAAGCGGCGCCGGCAGACGGGAGGTGGGTTGAACGCGTGCGTCCATCAGCGTGTCCTCGGATCGAAGATGCGGTAGAGAACGTCGGACAAGAGGTTCAGTCCGATGAAGATGATGCCGACGATGAGCACGCAGGTCATGACTGCGTTCATGTCGCCAGTAATGAGATTGTTGGTGAGGTACTGGCCAAAGCCCGGCCAGGCAAAGACGGTTTCGATCAGCACGGCGCCCTCAAGCAGCGCCCCATAGGCAAGTGCGATGATGGTGACCAGCTGGACGCGGATGTTGATGAAGGCGTGCTGCCAGATCGTCTGGCTGCGCGAAAGACCCTTCACGCGTGCCGTCGTCACATATTCCTGGCCGAGCTGGTCGAGCATGAAGCTGCGCGTCATGCGCGTGATATAGGCAGACGAGGAATAGCCGAGCAGAGCGGCGGGCAGGATGATGTGGTTGACCGCCGACCAGAAGACATCCATCTCGCCCGCCATGAGGCTGTCGATAAGCAGGAAGCCGGTCCGTTCCTCGATGAGGCCGATATAGAACTGATCCATTCGCCCGCTGCCACCGACGAGTCCGAGATGGGCGTAAAACACAATGAGTGCAATCATGCCCGTCCAGAAGATCGGCATGGAATGGCCAAAAAGACTGAAGACGCGCACGACATGATCCGGCCAGCGATCCTTGTTGACGGCGGCAAGGACGCCGAGCGGGATGCCAAGACCGGCGCCGATAAGGATCGCGAAAGTGGCAAGCTCGATCGTCGCCGGCATTACATGCAGGATATCCTGGATGACCGGCTGGCCGGTGCGGATAGAGGTGCCGAAATTGCCGGTGAAGACGTCGCCCAGATAGTAGAAGAACTGTTCCCAGAGCGGCCGGTCGAGACCCAGCGAGCGATAAACCTGCTCATAGGTCTCCCGGGTCGCATCTTCTCCGACAATGGCGCGGACGGGATCGGCGGGCATCAACCGGCCGATGAAGAAGGTCAGGAGAAGCAGCCCGAGCAGCGTGACCGCAATGGTCCCGATCTGTCCGGCCGCGCCATAGAAGCGGATGCGGCGTGGTGACATGGTTCTCTTGGTTCCTCCGTGTGTCATTCGCCTGAGGGTAAGGCGATACAGGCTCCACTCCTGTATGACAACTTTGGCAAACCTGTCACAGGTTCGTCATGCTGTCAAGCCAAACCGATCACAGGAAATCGTCGCGACGGGGCGAAAAGCAGTCGATGAGCTCGCCCGCCTCAAGGCACTGGCACCCGTGCTCAGTATCTCCGGGGATGACGAGACTGTCGCCAGCCTGCAATTCATAGGCTACGCCGTTGCGGAAGAAGCGGAAACGGCCGCGCGCCACATAGGTGGATTGCACATGCGGATGGCGGTGCAACTTGCCTTTTGCGCCGGTTTCGAAGCGAAAAGACACGACCATGAGTTCGGGGGAATCGGAAAGGACCTGGCGGGTGACGCCAGCGTCGGGCGATACTGCGGGAAAGGTGGGGAGAGTCATGTAAGCCTCGGCGATGTTGTATAACACCATCACCATACATGTTCATATACTTGTATGACAACTACGATGTTGACCCGAGATCAACTTTCTTCGGTTGCCATGGTGCGCGAACGCAAAAGCACCTTGTAGCGCTCCAGGCTCCCACGAAGGTGGGCGCGCATCCGTTCGCGTGCGGCGTCCGCATTTCCCTCGATGATGGCATCGACGATCTGGCCGTGTTCCTCCTGCAGGTGAAGGTTATAGTCCTTTGGGCGCGAGCCAGGTGCCGAGCCTTGCAGCTCGCCGCGCGGAATGATGCCTGAGCGGATCAGCTGGAGAAACTCCGGGAAGCGCCGGTTCTGCGTGGCCTCCGCGATCGCAAGGTGAAGCTCGAAATCTGCGTCTCGCGTGGGGGCCCCGGTGGCCAGGCATTCGCCCACGTGGTGATGGGCCTCGAGGATCGCCTCGATTTGTGCCGCCGAACGACGAGATGCCGCAAGCCCGGCTGATTCAACCTCGAAAACCGTCCTGAGTTCAAGGAGTTCGATCACAGAGGAGATCCGTTGGGTCGTCAGGTCCTTGAAGGGCTGGTTCTTGTCCTGCTGGGTCTCCAGCGCAAAGATGCCAGCGCCCTTGCGCGCCTCAACCAGACCGTCTGCCCGCAGGATTGCAATGGCCTCACGTACGACGGTTCGGCTGACCGAATACTCCTTGGTCAGGGCGCTTTCGCTCGGGAGCCTGTCACCCGGGCGGAAGACACCCTCCATCAGTTCGCGGCGAAGTGCAGTGCTGATCTTTGCCGCCAGCGACGTGCCGCGAACGTGATTGTTTTCGGCTTCCATTTCCACTCCGCCTGTTTCGAACCTGTCTGGCATGTTAGCCGTTATCTGTTCGATTGCAAGGGCGGCCGCGGGTTCGCGTCCTTAGCGCGTCGTGCGCAACATGGCGCGATAGCGTATCTGGCTATTCTTGAGGTGGTTGCGCATGGCCGCGCGTGCGGCATCCTCGTCGCCGTTCTGTATGGCCAGGAGAATTGCCTCGTGTTCGTCTACGAGACGCTTAAGTTCGTCGGCGGCAAGAACAGCCTCCTCGCCGTTATCCACGATGGCGCGACGGGGGATGAGAGCCGGTCCAAGCGCCCTAAGAAACTCGCCAAAGCGCGGATTGTTGGTTGCCTCGGCGATCGCGACGTGGAAGGCGAAATCGGCCTCCGCGGTCGGTTTGCCCGCATCCGCGCAGGCCCTGAAGGCGTCAAAGGCTTCAATGAGCTTGCCTTCCTGACCGGGCGAGCGGCGAAGGGCCGCAAGTGCCGCTGCGTCGCCCTCGACTGCGGTCCTAAGCTCCAGCATCTCGATCAGCGACGACACCCGCGTGAGGTCGACCTGTTGAAACGGCCGCCGCGCGGAGGCAGACTGCTGCAAAAGGAAAACGCCCGCTCCTTGCCGGGGCTCAACCAGGCCGTCGGAGCGGAGCGCGGCAATCGCCTCGCGCACCACTGTGCGGCTCACGCCGAATTCCTGGGTGAGCTTTGATTCAGACGGCAGGCGGTCTCCAGGATTGTAACGCCCCTTGGATATCTGGGAACGAAGAGCATCCGTAACCTGCGCCACGAGCGTCTTGCCCTGGGAGGCGGAGGGATCGGAAGTCGTCGCTGTCATCATGCAATAGGCCGTTTCCAAGATCACTGTCGGTCCGTTTGTGGATACGCCATCAAGGGGTGATGGCGCAATCCGTCGCTATGCCGACCTCAGATCCCGAGGCATCAGCCGTTCAGGAATGTTCTGATAGGAAACGGGTCTTAGAAACCGGCGAATGGCCATGGTTCCGACCGAGCTTGCGCCGAAGTTGGTCGAGGCCGGGTACGGGCCACCGTGAACCATCGCATCGCAGACCTCGACGCCTGTCGGATAGCCGTTGACCAGGATGCGGCCCGCCTTGCGTTCAAGGATCACCATGAGCTTGCGAGCGAGATCGGTGTCGCCAGCGTCGAGATGGATGGTTGCTGTCAACTGTCCTGCAAAGCAATTCGCAACCTCAATCATCTCTTCGGGATTCTCGACCGTGACGATCAGGCCGAGCGGCCCGAAAACCTCCTCTGAAAGGGCGTGATTGCCGAGCCAATCCCGAGCCGCAACGAGAAAGAGGTTGGGCGTTGCATCGCGGTTCTTGCAATCTGAGCCGAGGATATGGCGGACGCCAACTCCCGCCGTGATCCGGTCACGCCCGTCGCGGTAGGCTCTGGCAATGCCGTCGGTGAGCATCAACTGCGGTGCAACGTCTAAAAGCGCGGCGCGAGCGGCTTGCGCGAAGGCGGGGGCCTGCTCGGCAAGGATCACCGCGATGCCCGGATTGGTGCAAAACTGCCCGGCGCCCATCGTAAGCGAACCTGCCCACCCCTTGGCGATCTCCGCGCTGCGCGCCGTGATCGCGTCGGGCAGGAGGAACATCGGGTTCACCGAGCCGAGTTCGCCGAAGAAGGGGATGGGTTCCGGTCGTCCTGCGCACAGATCAAACAGTGCCCGTCCACCCGCCAGAGAGCCGGTGAAACCGGCCGCCTTGATCAACGGATGCGTTACGAGCCCGGTTCCAACATCGCGGCGCCCGCCCTGGATCAACGAAAAGACGCCCGGGTGCAATCCGTGCGCCTTGACCGCGGCCAGCGCAGCCTCTGCGACGATCTCGCCGGTCCCCGGATGTGCCGAGTGGCCCTTGACGATGACGGGGCAACCTGCCGCAAGAGCCGAGGCGGTATCACCGCCCATGGTCGAAAACGCCAACGGAAAGTTGGAGGCGCCGAAGACGGCAACAGGACCGATCGGGCGCTGGATCAGGCGGATGTCGGGGCGGGGCAGGGGTTTGCGGGCCGGCAAGGCCTCGTCGCGTCGCCTGTCGAGGTATTCGCCCTTGCGAATGTGGGCGGCAAACAGCCGAAGTTGGCTAGTGGTTCGGGCACGCTCTCCCTCGAGCCGGGCGGCTGGCAGCCCGGTTTCCGAACTCCCGATCTCGGTGATCGCCGCCCCGCGCGCCTCTATTTCGTCGGCGACGGTTTCGAGGAAGGCTGCGCGCTCCTCCCGAGTGGAGTGGCCATAGGTCCAGAAGGCGTCCTCTGCGGCTTTTGCCGCCTGATCAACCAGTTCCACCGTTCCGACGGAGAATTCAAAGGCAGGACCACTTGCCGGTTCGCTCGTAAATTTCTGCGCAGTTGCGATCCATTCGCCTGCGACCAGATGTTTGCCATGCGGTTCGAAAGTCATTCATCACTCCTTGAAGATCGGATTGTCGACATAGGCACCGGCCTGAAAGCGGGCCATGGATTTGTCGGAGCCAGGCCGCGGCACTGCCTCCGCGACACGCGCCCGGAAATGTTCGGCATTACCCCTGGGTTTCCACCCGAGCCAGCCAAGATGGGTGTTGTCCCACCACCCGGCGTCATTCGCCGATGCGCCCCAGATGACGGGGTAGCCCAAAACCGGGACGCGGAAGACCGCCTCGACAAGCGACGCCAAGTCTCCATGAGAAAGCCAGGTCGATAACATCCGGTGGTTCGTTGGCCCCGGCGTGCAGGAGCCGATGCGAACCAGCGCCGTTTCCTGCCCGAACTTCTCGAAATACATGCGCGCAAGCGAAGCATTTTGAGACCCCTTAAAATCCATCCGGGCGGAACGGAGCATCTGGGCCGAGCCGTTCGGCTTGCGGATAACAGCCGATTGTGTGGTTGGAACTGGCAAAGACGATGCGCGGGCGCCCATTGACGCGAGCGGCCTCGAAGAGATTGTAAAGACCGCCGATGTTTCCGCGCACGATCCCCTCAAACGGCCCTTCGGTCGACGCCCCGCCAAGATGGACGATACCGACGCAGCCGGCGACCATGGCGTCCACCGCTTGAGCGTCGGCAAGATCGCATGGGACGAGCTCCTCATGGTCAGCCGGGGTGCGTAGACCTGCACGATCTGCAAGCCGGACCGTGACGGCAAGCCCGGCGAGCTTTGTGCGCATCACACGCCCAAGCTGACCCGCCGCGCCGGTAATGAGCAGACGTTCCATTCCAAGCCCCCTTCAGACACCGCAAACAAAGACAAGGTACCGCTTGCCTCTTGACCTTGTCAGACATATCATACAAATAGGTCTAACACATATTATATGTTGGTCGCAATTACCGATGGAGGAGTTTCATGCTGACCGTTGAAACGCGGCAAGCCGTCAATCCGGACTATGCAAAGACGCTCGATACAGAGGGTCTCCGCAGGCATTTCCTGGCTCAGGACATGTTCAGGCCGGGTGAGATCCGGTTGATCTATACCCACTACGATCGCTTCGTGATGGGCGGCGCCGTTCCCGCGGGCAAGCCGCTGACGCTCGACAAGGTGGAAGAAACCAAGACGCCGTCGTTCCTTGACCGGCGCGAGATGGGTATCGTCAATGTCGGCGAAACAGGCATCGTCACCACCGAGAAGGAAAGCTACACGCTCAAGCGCGGCGACGTTCTCTATCTCGGAATGGGTACGGGGCCCGTAACCTTCTCCGGGGAGGGGCGCTTTTACATCACTTCCTGCCCGGCCCACCGCAGCCTGCCCGCCCGGCTTGTCACCATTGCCGACAGCAAGGAAGTCAAACTCGGCACGACCGAGACCTCCAACAAGCGCACGATCAACCAGTTCATCCACCCGCTGGTCATGGAGAGCTGCCAGCTCGTCCTCGGCTACACCACGCTTGAAGATGGCTCGGTGTGGAACACCATTCCTGCGCACGTCCATGATCGCCGCATGGAGGCCTATCTCTATTTCGGCATGGACGAAAAATCGCGCGTGCTGCACCTGATGGGCGAGCCGCAGGAAACGCGCCATCTCTTCATCTCGAACGAAGAAGGCGCGATTTCTCCCCCCTGGTCCATTCACTCGGGCGCCGGCATCGGATCCTACACGTTCATATGGGCGATGGCCGGCGACAATGTCGACTATACCGACATGGAGTTCATCCAGCCGGGGGAACTGAAGTGACAAATTCTTTTTCCCTTCAGGGCCATAAGGCGCTCGTCACCGGCGCAAACACCGGGCTTGGGCAGGCGGTTGCCGTTGGCCTTGCTGCGGCTGGCGCTGACGTAACTTGCGCTGCGCGGCGCGCGCCTGAGGAAACCCTTGAAATCATCGCAAACGCGGGAGGGATCGCCGTGCCGCTTGCCTTGGACTTTGCCGATCCGATGGCTGCGCGCGACGTCTTTGCCGGAAAGGGCTACGACATTCTTGTCAACAATGCCGGCATCATTCGCCGCGCCGATGCGGTCGAGTTTTCCGAGGCCGACTGGGACGACGTCATGGACGTCAACGTCAAAGCACTCTTCTTCACATGCCAGGCCTTCGCCAAGGAATTGTTGGCGAAGGGCCGATCCGGAAAAATCGTCAACATCGCATCGTTGCTTTCCTTCCAAGGTGGCATTCGTGTGCCGTCCTATACGGCCTCCAAGCATGGCGTTTCGGGTTTGACCAAGCTGCTTGCCAACGAGTGGGCGTCCAAGGGCATCAATGTAAACGCGATCGCGCCAGGTTACATCGAGACCAACAACACCGAGGCGCTGCGCGACGACCCCGATCGCAATAAAGCCATCCTCGATCGCATCCCCGCCAACCGCTGGGGAAAGCCCAAGGACATCGCCGGCGCCGCCGTGTTCCTGTCGTCGTCTGCTGCCGACTACGTTCACGGCGCCATACTCAATGTGGACGGTGGCTGGCTGGCTCGATGAAGCCGTCGCCAATCCCTACTTGTCATATCGGTGATATGATGAGCTGACGCGGAAGCGGCCCGGATCCCGAAATTTTCCATTCTAAATACACGTAAAGGACCAAGAGAAATGACCCCAGAACAGATCAAGGCCGCACTTGGATCGGGCCTGCTTTCCTTCCCGGTGACGCACTTCGATGCGCAGGGCCGCTTCGCGCCCGAAAGTTACAAGGCGCACGTTGAGTGGCTGGCCGGCTACAAGGCGCCGGTACTGTTTGCCGCCGGCGGGACCGGTGAGTTCTTCTCGCTCAAGCCGGATGAAATTCCCGGTATCGTTGCGGCCGCCAAGGAGGTGTCTGGCGAGACCGCGATCGTATCGGGCTGCGGCTACGGCACCGAGATGGCCATCGATATCGCTCGCTCGGTCGAAAAAGTCGGGGCCGATGGTATCCTGCTTCTGCCGCATTACCTGATCGATGCGCCCCAGGAAGGCCTCTACCACCACGTGAAGAAGATCTGCCAGTCGGTCGGCATCGGCGTCATGGTCTATAACCGCGACAATTCCGTGCTGCAGGCCGATACCTTGGCTCGTCTTTGCGACGAATGCCCGAACCTGATCGGCTTCAAGGACGGCACCGGCGACATCGGCCTCGTGCGCCAGGTCACCGCCAAGATGGGCGATCGGCTGATGTATCTCGGCGGCATGCCGACGGCCGAGCTCTTTGCCGAGGCCTACCTCGGTGCCGGGTTTACCACCTATTCGTCCGCCGTGTTCAATTTCGTGCCGGGACTTGCCAACGAGTTCTACGCAGCCCTCCGCGGCCGCGATCGTGCCACCTGCGAGCGCATCCTGAACGACTTCTTCTATCCGTTCATCGCGATCCGAAACCGGGCCAAGGGCTATGCGGTTGCGGCGATCAAGGCCGGCGTGCGGCTGCAGGGGTTTGATGCCGGCTCCGTGCGCAGCCCGCTCAAGGACCTGACGGGCGCCGAAGTCGAGATGCTCGACGCGCTCATCGGCAGCCACAAGCGCAAGACGTGACGGCTCTTTGCACGGCGTTGACGCTGAGCGCCGCACGAGTCCTCTTCTCATGGAGGGCGTTCGTGCCGTGTTTCAAAGCGCCCGGCTCCCGCGATGATGTAGCGCTCCCAGGGTCGATCGACTTTTGGGAGCGTGCGCGACCTCGGTCATTTGCCATGCATCGCCGGGGAGAACTGACCCGCAAGTGCCTGCGCCTGCTCGGGTTCATCAAGCTGCATCAAGCCGCCATCACGGCTCTGGCGGACCTTGTTCAGGTGATCGCGCGGACTAAGGCCCAAGGTCCGCTTGAACATGCGGGAAAAATAATAGGGGTCGGAATAGCCGACTTCCGCAGCAGCCGCCGCCACCGAAAGGCCGGCCTCCAGAAAGTGCATCGCGCGCTCCATCCGCTTCAGTTCCTGGTACTTGCGTGGTGTGCGCGTGACCCGCTTCTGAAACTCGCGCAGGAAGTAGTCACGATTGTAAGGCGACGCGTCGACCGCGCGCGTTGCCACTTCTGGATCGAGAGGATTGGCGGAAATCATTGTGGCAGCTTTCATGACAGCAAGGTCGATCGCATCGGCACCCTCGGGCTGATAGGTGGCGTGGTCGCGCCAGCCGATGAATGCATCCTCGATGAAGGCAATGAGCAGCACCATGAAGAGATGATGCTGGCCGAGGGTAACGGAGGAGGGGGGAGCACTCTGGCGATAGTGGCGGACCAGCGGTTCGAGAAGCGGCCAGCGTGTGAGGCGCAATTTCGATTGCAGATCCATCTGCGCGATAAGATTATGGCGCCCATAGATATCGAGCGTGAAGTGCTGCGCGACACCGAGATAGGTCTCCCGCCCCTCATTCCATCCGACGAAACGTTGCCCGCGCAAAATCAGCATCGCATCGCCCGGCTCCATGATCACCGGATCGCCGTCGATCAGGTAGTGGCCGCGCCCTTCGAGACAGATCACGAGGTCATCGACCTCGTTGGACTTGTCGATCCGCCAGGTGTGCGAGTGTTCCATGCGGATCGCTGCCCGCGTCAGATTAAGGGTCAGCGCAGTCGGCGGAATCGCAGAGAGAATGCCACCTTCAATTTCGTCCATCTTTTTCCTCACCTTTGTGAATTCATTCTGCAGGAGAGATCGGCGATTGTCACCGCATAAACCGCTTATGCGCACCGCATCATCTGGGAGGAGGGACCGGTTCGTGGCGAAAAAGGGAAAATCCCGCTTTCGTCCGTGCCGATCCGGGAGCGTAATTTGTACGAAACTGTATCTATAAAAGCAGCATTTCGGTGCCATCCGGGAGGATGGGCATGAAAGGTCAGCGTCTTCTCGGGCTTGGCTATCTCGCGCCCTACATCATCGGCCTTCTGATTTTCACGGCCATTCCGTTCATCGGCTCGTTCTACCTGAGCTTCACCAGCTATGATCTGATGAGCGAGCCCCGCTGGACGGGGTTCGCCAACTATGAGCGGCTGTTTACCCGTGATCGCACGTTCATCAAGTCGCTCAACGTAACGCTGCTCTACGTGTTTCTGACCGTGCCGTTGAAGCTCGCCTTTGCACTCTTCATCGCCGCGATCCTGAATTACCGGTTGAAGTTCATCGGCCTCTTCCGCACCGCCTTCTATGTGCCGTCGATCCTCGGTGGCTCGATCGCGATCGCCGTTTTGTGGCGCTATGTCTTTGCCTCGGAGGGACTTGCCAACATGGCGCTCGCCACGCTGGGGCTTGCTCCAGTCGACTGGTTCGGCGATCCGACCAATGCGCTCTTCACCATCACGCTTCTGCGCTGCTGGCAGTTCGGTTCGGCCATGGTGATCTTTCTCGCGGCGCTGCAATCGATCGACAAGTCGCTCTATGAGGCGGCAGCCATCGACGGTGCGGGCAAGGTGCGGACCTTCTTCTGGATCACGCTGCCGCTGCTGACCCCGGTCATCTTCTTCAACCTTATCATGCAGATGGTTCAGGCGTTCCAGGAGTTCAACGGCCCCTACATCATCACCCAGGGCGGTCCGCTGAAGGCAACCTACCTGCTGCCGCTCTACATTTATGACGAGGCCTTCAAGAAGTTCAACATGGGCTATGCCTCGTCGATTGCCTGGGTGCTCTTCATCATCATCACCGTGCTGACCCTCGTGGCATTCTGGTCCTCGAAGAAGTGGGTCTATTACGCCGGCGACAAGAGGAACTGAGCCATGGCCGACCTCCAGACTTTCAACGACCGGCAGGCCGCACGCAGGGCAAGGCTCCGTCTCTTGTCGACAACAGTTCGCTACGTGCTCTTGTTTTCAGTCGGTTTCGTCATGCTCTATCCGCTGATCTGGCTGGTCGGCGCAAGTTTCAAGACCAACTCGGAGATCTTCGCCGGCGCCGGCTTCCTGCCGGAAAATCCGACCGCCGACGGCTACATCAAGGGCTGGCAGACGTCGACGCCCTACACGTTCGGCCGCTTCTTCTGGAACTCGTTCCTGATCATTCTGCCGAAGGTGATCGGGACGGCGATCTCCTGCACCATGGCGGCCTACGCCTTCGCGCGGTTCGATTTCCCGCTCAAGAAGATCCTCTTCGCTTCCGTGATCGCGATCCTGCTCTTGCCGAATGTGGTGACGCGCATCCCGCAATACATCCTGTTCCGTGATCTCGGCTGGCTCGACAGTTTCCTGCCGCTCTGGGTGCCTTCTGCCTTTGCCGGCGATGCCTTCTTCGTCTTCATGCTGGTGCAGTTCCTGCGCTCGCTGCCGGCAGACATGGAAGAGGCGGCGCGCGTCGATGGCGCCAACAGTCTGCAGACACTGGTTTACATCGTCGTGCCGATGCTGGCGCCGGCGCTGATCTCCGTCTGCCTGTTCCAGTTCATGTGGACGATGAACGATTTTCTCGGGCCGCTGATCTACCTGTCATCGGTCGACAAGTACCCCGTGAGCCTCGCGCTCAAACTTTCCATCGACACAACAGAAGCCTTCGAATGGAACCGCATTCTCGCAATGTCGGTGCTGACCATCACACCGGCTCTGGTCGTGTTCTTCGCTGCGCAACGGTATTTCATTGAAGGGATCTCCTCCGGGGGAGTCAAAGGCTGACCATGGCAAAGGTTCAACTCAAAGACCTCGAAAAGGTCTATGGCGGCGCGTTCAAGGCAGTCCACGGCATCAACCTCGATATCGAGGATGGAGAGTTCATGGTCTTCGTCGGCCCGTCCGGATGCGCCAAGTCCACGACGCTGCGCATGGTTGCGGGGCTTGAGGAAATCTCAGGCGGAGAAATCCTGATCGGCGACCAGCGCGTCAACGACCTGCCGCCCGGCAAGCGCTCGATCGCAATGGTGTTCCAGAACTACGCGCTCTATCCGCATATGAAGGTGCGCGGCAACCTCGCCTTCGGCCTGAAGATCGCAGGCAAGCCGAAGGCCGAGATCGAGGCGGCCATCAATCAGGTGGCCAAGATCCTCGAAATCGAACCGTTGCTCGACCGGTTGCCGAAGCAGCTCTCCGGCGGCCAGGCCCAGCGCGTGGCTCTCGGGCGCGCCCTGATCAAGAAGCCGGGCGTCTTCCTGTTCGACGAGCCGCTGTCCAATCTCGACGCCAAGCTGCGCGCCTCGATGCGGGTACGCATCACCGACCTGCACCGCCAGTTGAAGGCCGAAGGCCTGTCTTCGACGGTCATCTACGTGACGCACGATCAGACCGAAGCCATGACCATGGGAGACCGGATCTGCGTCATGCAGGCCGGCCACATCATGCAGGTGGCGACGCCCAAGGAGCTCTACAACCGTCCGGCAAACCTCTTCGTCGCCGGCTTCATCGGAAGCCCAGAGATGAACCTTGTCGATGCGACGCTTGAGGGTCGCGAACTCCAGATCGGCAGCCAAAGGCTGGCGCTTGGCACCAATCTCGAAGGCAGGCTTTCGGCTCGCCCTGCTGAGGCGGTCCTTGGCATGCGTCCGCAGCATCTTTCGCTCGCCGCCGACGGGCAGGGGCTCGCTGCAAGGCTCACCAATGCCGAGTTCATGGGCCACGAGGTCTATCTCCATGCCGATCTCGAAGGGCGCAAGCTGGCGAGCGTCGTCGGTGCTGCCGAGTTCGAGGCGATCGGCCGGTCGGATGTGATCCGACTGCGCCCGGACCCGGACCATCTTCACGTTTTCGACAAAACCGACGGCCGCAACGTCTCGCTGTGAGGAGGCAGCGTTCGGCCCTATTCCAAGGAGGAGAAGTTCAATGAAAATGAAAAGAATGATCGCAGCACTGGTCAGCGTCGCCTACGGCGCTCTGGCTCTTGCCACGGCAGCGCAGGCCGCCGAATTGCGCATGGCCTGGTGGGGCGGCGAGAGCCGCCATGTCGCCACCCAGAAGGCGATCGCCGCCTGTGGCGAAAAACATGGCCACACGGTCAAGGGCGAATTCACCGGCTTTGACGGCTACCTTGAAAAGCTGACGACCCAGATGGCTGGCAAGACCGAAGCAGACATCATCCAGGTCAACTGGCCCTGGCTGCCGCTGTTCTCGAAGAATGGCGACGGTTTCGCCGATCTGCGCAAGCTTGGGGCGATCGACCTTTCCAACTGGAGCGAGGCGGATCTGGCAGCCGGCTCGATGAACGGGGTGCTGCAGGGGCTTTCCATTTCGACGACGGGTCGTGTCTTCTTCTTCAACGCCACGACCTTCGAGAAAGCAGGCGTCGCCATTCCAAAGAGCTGGGATGAGTTCTTCGCGGCCACGGCGACCATCAAGGAGAAGCTCGGCAAGGACTACTACACGTTCAACGCCGTGAAGGAGACAGCCCAGCTTTTGACGACCCTGGCTGTCGTTCAGAAGACCAGAAAGGATCTCGTCGATCCCGCGACCAATCGCGTTGCCTGGACGCCGGAGGAGCTTTCCGAGGGCATATCGTTCCTGGGTAAACTGGTCGAGACCGGAGCTATCCGATCGCAGAAAGAGGAGGCGGCCGACGGCAATGTCAACCTGTTCGAAAAGCCGGCCTGGGCCGATGGCAAGGTCGCCGGTTCCTACGAGTGGGATTCGACCTATTCGAAATATGCGGACCCGTTGAAGGACGGTCAGGTCCTGAAACCCGTGGCCATGCTGAAGCTACCGGACGCGGTGACAGAAGGCGTCTATCGCAAGCCCTCGATGGTGTTCTCCATCTCCAAGAATTCCAAGGATCCGGGGGCGGCCGCTCAAATCGTCAATTGCCTGCTGAACGAACCGGAGGGCATCGATGCGCTCGGCACATCGCGCGGCTTGCCGGCGTCGAAGGCAGCCGCCGCCCGCCTCGGTGACAAGGGTGAACCTGAAGTGCGGGCCGCAAACGCGATCGTCGTTGCCGCGAGCGGCCCGGCCGTCTCGCCGTTCAACGAGCATCCGGAAGTGCGCGCAGCCTTCATCGATACGCTGGAAGAATTCGCCTATGGCCAGCTGACGGCGGATGAGGCGGCCGCACAGATCATCGAGACGGTGAACGACGTGCTCGCCGAGTTCGATTGATCCTCAGACTTCCCGCCGCGGTTTTCGCGGCGGGCTCCCCTCGTGGATCAATAGCCAAGAGAAAGAGACATGATCCGACCGTCCATCATCGCGCTTTCGGCGCGAACGGCAGCGCTTTGCCTGCCTAAAGCCGGAGCGCTCTATCGCCTGCCTGAGCCGGCGTCGTGGCGACTTTCGGCGCTGACTGGCGATGGCGACGCGCAAGAAGGCGCGGCGACGACCGTCGTGAGCCTCTTTCATGACCTTCGACCCCTTTATCGTTACCGGCTTGAAGTCGACGGGTTCCAGCCACTCGAGTTCGAAATGGCAGCCTGCGCCGGTCTGGTTGATCCGACCGCGTTCGGTCTTGTCCCGGATATCCGCCACGACGATCTCGAAGGAGCCCGCGCCAACGCTGCCGCTTTGGCAGATGCTGTAACCGCCGTGCCCGACGGCGGTACACTGCGTCTGCCCAAGGGAGACTGGACGGCATTTCCCGTTCGGCTGAAGAGCGGCATGACCCTGCATCTCTCCAAGGGAGCGGTTCTGCGGGCGCCATCGACTCGCGCCGGCTGGCCCATCCTTGCGGCGCGTGACGAAACGGGCAGGATGCTCGGGAGCTGGGAAGGACTGCCGGCCGTCTGTTTTGCCGCTCCGGTCCATGCGATCGGCGCTAAAGATCTGGTGATTGAGGGCGAAGGCACGCTCGATGGCTCGGGCGACAGCGGGGACTGGTGGACCTGGCCAAAGGAAACCCGCGACGGGGCCCGCCGCCCGCGTGGGCTGCACCTCGTTTCCTGCACCGATACGAAGCTGCTTGGTTTTACCATCCGCAACGCGCCGTCCTGGACGATCCATCCGCAGGACTGCAGCGGGCTGGTTGCCGCGGGTCTCACCGTTTGCGCTCCGCCCGACAGCCCCAACACCGATGGTTTCAACCCCGAAAGCTGTCGTGACGTCACTATCACCGGCGTGCGGTTCTCGGTCGGCGACGACTGCATCGCGGTCAAAGCCGGAAAGCGCGGACCGAACGGCGAAGACGATCATCTCGGCGAAACCCGCGGCCTCCGCGTCACCCATTGCCTGATGGAGCGAGGCCATGGCGGCCTCGTCATCGGCTCGGAAATGTCGGGCGGCGTGCACGACGTCTTTATCGCGGACTGCGAGATGGTCGGCACCGATCGCGGCCTGCGTCTGAAGACAAGGCGCGGTCGCGGCGGTTCTATCACGAACATTACGATGCGGCGGGTTCTCATGGATGGCGTCGACACAGCGCTATCGGCCAACGCTCATTACCATTGCGATGTGGATGGTCACGACGAGTGGGTGCAATCACGCCAGCCGGCGCTAACGGATACGGGAACACCCTGCATCGACGGCGTCACCATCGAGGATGTCGAAATCCGCAAGCTCGCCCACACAGCGGGCGCGTTTCTCGGTCTGCCGGAAGCACCCATCAGCAATATTAGAATTCGCCGGTTGAAGATCGCGTCCTATCGCGCCGACGCGACACCTACGCCTCCGATCATGGCCGACGGGATACGACCGATGCTGCACGAGGCAATCGTCGCCGAGTGCGCCGACGTCGACTGCGATGAACCGGCGCTCTTAAGCAGAGCCCCGATTTCCTTTTCCTTTGAATGAGATAACCGATGGACCCGACCATATATTTCGACCAGTTCGCGCAACGCTACACCCCCTACAAGGGCGGAAGCTGGTGTTATGAGGATGGCTGCATTTACCGCGGTCTCCGCCTTCTTTTCGAAGCGACCGGCGAAGAGCGCTGGAGCGAGCACCTGCGCCGGCTCATCGATCGCCAGATCGCTCCTGACGGCACGCTCCTCGGCTACGATCCCGCCGAGTACAACATCGACAACGTCCTTGCAGGACGCGTCCTGTTCCCGCTCGCCGCAGAAACAGGGGATCCTCGTTACAGACAAGCGGCAGACCATCTCGCAGGTCAACTTGAAACCCATCCGCGCATAATTGCGGGCAACTATTGGCACAAGCAGCGTTATCCGCACCAGGTCTGGCTCGATGGGCTTTACATGGGGTTGCCGTTTCAGATCGAGTACGCCCTCGTTAATGACAAGCCGGCGCTGATCGCCGACGCTCTTCAGCAGTTTTCGACGGCGCTGGATTTCACTGCGACTACCGGCGGTCTTTACGCTCACGGCTATGACGACAGCCGGAAGCAACGGTGGTCCGATCCGACAACGGGAAAGTCACCGGCGGTTTGGGCGCGCGCCGTCGGCTGGCTGGCAATGGCGCTGGTCGATGTGCTGGCGCTTCTGCCCGACGACAGGGCGACTGCTGCGCTGCGTCAGCGGACACGCCTTCTGCTGGACGAATTGATCGCGAGGCAAACGCCGGCCGGTCTCTGGATGCAGGTGCTCGACGAACCCGATCTCAAGGGCAACTACGAGGAAAGCTCTGCCTCCGCGATGCTTGCCTACGCATTGCTGCGCGCCGATCGGTTGGGTCTTGCCGAGCCCGACCGGGCAGCTTCTGCCGGCAACAAGGCCCTCGACGCGCTCCTGTCGCGACGTCTCGACACAGACGACGAGGGCGTCACCCGATTGACGACGATCGTTGGAGTTGCCGGTCTCGGCGGGTTCGAAGGCAACTATCGGGACGGTTCACCCGGCTATTACCTCACTGAAAGGGTAGTGGCCGATGACGCCAAGGGCGTCGGACCACTGATGATGGCTTTCGCCGAAGGTCTGAGGCGCGCCAAAATATCCCTTGGCGCTACGACCGGCCCGAGAGGGCTAGCTAGCTCATGATGTAGCGTATCGGAGCTTTCAGCATAGCGCCGCATCAGCGGGAAAGCGGGAATTCGCGTCACGCGAAGGGTGGAAGAAGGGTCGCCGCAGGAGCTTCAACATAGTGGCCCGAAGGGGAAGCGGGACCGACCACCCCCGTTCCGTCGCGTTCCGTATCCACTCCTGTTTCGAGCGAACAGCCTCACGGTAAAGTGAGGTTCATTTTAAATTGGACGGATTTTTACTTTAAATTGGACGCCAACGGATTTAACATCGGGCGCATGACCGATTCAAATCGCCCGAACACGCTCATCAAACGCAAGGCCCGCTCCATGGTCGAGACGGCGCTGTCGGATACGCGCGTCGTTCTGGTCGCCGGACCAAGGCAAGCCGGAAAGACCACACTTGCGCGACAGTTCTCAGGACCTGAGCGACCGTATTATACCCTCGATGACGCCGGCACACTTAGCGCTGCCAAATCCGACCCCGTAGGCTTCGTCCGCGGCCTCGAGCGCGCGGTTATCGACGAAGTTCAACGTGCGCCCGAACTGATGCTGGCGATAAAGGAAAGCGTCGATCGCAGCGATGAACCCGGCCGCTTCCTGCTCACAGGTTCAGCGAACCTCGCCACCGTGCCGGCGGTGGCAGATTCTCTTGCCGGGCGCATGGCCTTGATATCATTGCTACCGTTTGCGCAGGCAGAAATCCGATCTACCCCAGGCCGCTTTCTTGATCGCATCTTTGCGGGAGAGGTGCCGGTGATCGCGGACGAACTTGTCCTCGGCGACGACCTTGTGGAGACGGTTGTACGTGGAGGGTACCCTGAGGTCGTACGCAGGACTCAGCCCGCCCGACGCACCGCGTGGCTTGAGGACTACGTGGCGCTCATCCTTGACAGAGACGTGCGCGACATTGCCAACATCGATCAGCTGGGCAGGTTGCCGCGCCTACTTGATGTCCTGGCAGAGCATGCGGGACAGTTGATCAATCACAGCGGATTCGGCTCGGCTCTCGGACTATCGAGTGTCACCGCTCAAAAGTATGTAGCAATCCTCGAGCGACTCTTCCTTGTCCGAACGCTCGCGCCATGGTCCAACAACCGGCTTAGCCGCCTGGTGAAAACACCGAAGTTGCATTTTCTCGACACCGGCTTGCTCGCAGCCCTGCGCGAAGACGATGTCAACAGCATCCGTGAAAACAGGACGCGCTTCGGTCCATTGCTCGAGAGCTTCGTGGCATCCGAGTTCATGAAGCTCGCATCGTGGTCGGAACGTCGACTTTCGTTCTCTCACTATCGGACGAAGGATCAGACGGAGGTCGACATTGTTGTCGAGGACCGACGCGGTCGCGTCGTCGGCATCGAGGTCAAAGCATCGTCGACAGTCAAGGCTGAGGACTTCAAGGGACTGCGTCAACTGCAGGAGGCGGTCGGTGACCGCTTCCTGCACGGGATCGTCCTTCACGATCACGACCGCGTGACGCCGTTCGGCGAAAAATTGCACGCCGCGCCGCTTTCAGTCCTGTGGACGATGTAAGATCACGTAACATACATTATGGAACTATCGGATGTGCCGGAAACCGCTGCTTTAGCATTGTCGCCATCCGGCGAACGGATGATTTGCGCCAGGAAACGCACGTTCCTTCTATGACGAGCATGCACCCGCCGCGGATTGACGAAGTCGCGCTTTCCTCCGACCTTGGCCTGGCTTGTCCTGGATTCGATCACCTTCTGTCGAGCGAAGCCCATCGCAGCAGGATAATTGGGAGGATGGCGATATGGAACCAACCCACCTGTTCGAGCTGGTGATTGCGATGTTCGCCGCGATCATCGTGCTGCACTACGTGGCGGACCGCTTTCGGCTGCCGCCATCCGTGGCGCTGCTTGCGGGCGGCGGGCTTTTGGCCTTTCTGCCCGGTCTGCCGGCCATTACGATCGATCCCGGCCTCGTGCTCGTCATCTTCCTGCCACCGCTGCTTCTTGATGGCGCCTGGTCCATCGCCGTCGCCAGGTTGCGGCGCCATATGATCGGCATTGCCTCGCTTGCCATCGGGGCGGTGTTTTTCACCTGCGCGGTCGTGGCCGTCGTCACGCACCTGCTCTTTCCATCGCTGCCCTGGGCCGCCTGTGCAGCGCTCGGGGCGATCGTCTCACCGCCGGATGCGGTTTCCGCCCGCGCGGTGCTCGAACGGGTCAGGCTGCCGCGCCGACTTCAGATTCTGCTCGAGGGAGAAAGCCTCCTCAATGACGCGAGCTGCCTGGTGCTCTTCCGGTTCGCCGTTGCGGCCGCAGTGACGGGCGCATTCAGCGTGAGCGAGGCGGTTGGAAATTTCTTTCTGCTGGCGATCGGCGGTGCCGTCGTGGGAGCCGTCGTCGGGACGGCGTGGGTCAAGTTCGTTCGGTATCTTGGCGACGAATACCTGATTATCGCCGCGACAACGCTCCTGGCTTGGATTTCCTATCTTCTCGCAGAGCAGCTTCATGTTTCGGGCGTGATAGCGACGGTGACGACGGGTCTCATCGCGAGCTGGCACCAGCCGACGGTGCTTTCGGCGGCAACACGCATGCGCGGCACATCGTTTTGGGATGTGCTGGTCTTCTTGATGGAAGCCGCGGTTTTCATCTTGATCGGGTTGTCGTTGCGAGATGTCGTCGAGCGCGCTGGCGGCTTCGGCACGGTGGCAACAACGATGGGATTGCCGGCGCTTGCGATCCTCGTCACGCTGGTTGTCACGCGCTTCATCTGGATCTTCGCGTCCGATGCCGTCATCAAGATCTGGAGTGCCCAGGGCGCAAACCGTATTCGGCCCCTCGGTGTCGGCGGCGCCACGGTCCTGAGTTGGGCAGGTGTTCGCGGCGTGGTCACACTCGCCCTGGCGCTCAGCCTGCCGGAAGATTTCCCCGGTCGCGACTTCATCCTGCTCACGTCGTTCATCGTCATCGTCGGAACGGTGCTCGTGCAGGGCACGACGCTCGGATGGGTGATTGATCGGGCACGGCTGGTGGAGACGGAAGCCGAAAAGGCCCGGCTTACGATGAGTCAGGCCGAAGCCGCCATGGCCCAGGCACAATTCAGCACTGTCCAACGCCTGGCACACGATGCGGACGGCAAGCTCATACATCCCCAGTTGCTGGAGCGTTACCAGCGAAGAGCGACATCGATCGTCGACTATGCCGAGCGGACGGACCACTACCTCCCGATACTCCACGCCCACTTTGATGTCGTGCTTGAGGCCGTCGCGACGGGCCGTCGAGAACTCCTCAGGCTCCATCGCGCCGGCGAGATCGACGACGAAACCCTGAGGGAACTCGAGCATGATCTCGATCTCGAGGAACTGAGCGCAGTGTCCGCAAAGGCTCAATGAAGTGGTCTCGGATCGGGCACAGTGTCTAGCGCCGTGCGATCCGGACTGTCTGCATCGCATCGGGCGCGGCGAACATCGCAGCCCGTGACGTGCGGATGCCCCTTACGACCGCGAGAGTTACCCCGGGAACGGACGATCCAGGCGTGATCGTCACAATTGGCTCAGGTCAAATTCGATCATGGACACGCTCCGATGCCGAAATCCATCTGCGACACCTATCCGGGAATATGTGAGAAAAGCAGGCTGAGTCACCCTCGCCCACCCCGCTTGCTGCGTCCCGCAAACGACAACATTCAAAATATCAGTCAACCCCGTCTGCCCGCACCAGAGGTAACGGCGGTGTTGCCTCTGAGCGAAGGCACTTCAGTGATCACAACCGCATCGGCGATTTCGATGCTGGGACTGGTCCTCCTCGCCGGCTACATGGAAGTAGCGGTAGTAACTGTGGGGCTGGTCGGCGCGCTCGGCGGCTTCTTCTCAAACACGTTGTCCCTGCCTTGGTAAATCCAGCAGGAATAGAGACAAGCCCTGTCGACGCGCCTGGAGCTGCGCTCGAGATCGGAGCGTGGGTATCATGAGCGTAGAGCCTACTTTATAGGCGCATTGGTCTGAAGCCAGCCCTGATTTCCTCGGTGAACACCTCGGGCTCTTCCCAGGCGGCGAAATGTCCGCCCTTCGAAGCGAGGTGGTAGTACACGAGTTGCGGATAGGCCTTTGACAGCCACTTCTTGGGTGGCCTGTAAACCTCGCCCGGAAACACGGTCACGGCAACCGGAACCCTGGCCGGCGAGAGTTTCGCTCCCGCCTTGAGGTTTTCCCAATAAATACGTCCACTCGAGGGGCCGGTGTTCGTCAGCCAATACAGGGTGATGTTGTCCAGGATTTCGTCCTTGTTCAGCGATTTTTCCGGTTCACCGCGCGTGAACACCCAATCCGCAATCTTGTCGTAGAGCCAGGCCGCGAGGCCCACCGGTGAGTCCGAGAGCCCGTAGCCGATCGTCTCCGGGCGCGTGCTGAGGATCGCAGCGTAACCAAAGCCATTGTTCAGGAAGTCGCGGGCCTCTTCGAAGATTTTCTTCTCGTCGGTCGACATGGTGTCTGGGGATGGCCCTCCGCTCTTCAGCGCTTGCGCGGCGTCGGTCGGTAGCGTCGTCCCGCGCTCGATCCTGTTGACATGAATGCCGAGCAAGCCTTTCGGTGCCTGGCGCGCAAGGGCGTCGCTGATGATCGCGCCCCAGTCGCCACCCTGCGAAACGTAGTGATCATAGCCGAGCCGTTTCATCAATGTGTGCCAGGTCATGGCGATCCGTTGCGCGTCCCAGCCCGTCGACGCCGGCTTTTGTGAAAAGCCGAAGCCCGGAATGGATGGAATGACGAGATGGAACGCGTCTTCGGCCTTGCCGCCATGAGCGGTCGGCTCCGTTAGCGGATTGATCACGTCGAGCAGTTCGAAGATCGAGCCAGGCCATCCGTGGGTCATGATCAGTGGAAGTGCTGCCGCATGGCGTGAGCGCACGTGGATGAAATGAATATCCAACCCGTCGATGTTCGTCAGGAACTGCGGGTAAGCGTTGAGCCTCCGTTCGGCCCTTCGCCAATCATAGTCGGACTGCCAATAGGCGACGAGTTCCTGGAGCTTTTGCTGTTCTACACCTTGGGAGCGGTCGTCAACGGTCGCACTGTCCGGCCAGCGGGTCGCTGCGAGGCGTCGTCGCAGATCCTCAAGGGCCGTCTCGGGAACGTCGACCTTGAAAGGCCGGATGCTGTCGCTCTCGTTCGGCGCCGTAAAGGTGTCGGCTTCGGCACCGGATGCCGGCAGCATCACCGCGGCTGCACCGATTGCTGCGCCCGAAAGCAAGAATGAGCGCCGGGTGAACCGGGGGTTCTCAGCTTTGGTTTCAAAGATCATTTGTGAAACTCCTTGGCAAAAACCCACACGCGTTACCGATTGGGCTTCGACGTTGCGCGGGACCTCGCCGTTAGTGGCAAGGTCCCGCGCCACAGGCTTGTCAGGCTTCGTCGGGGCCGGTGCGGTAGACGAGGAACTTGTTTCCTTCCGGATCGCGGAAATAGGCGCAGTACGGGTCGCTGCCGTTGGGGCCTCGCGGACCAGGGGTGCCCTCGTCGGATCCGCCTGCTTCCAATGCCGTTGCGTGCGCGGCATCGACCTGGGCGCGCGAACGCGCTTCAAAGGCGATCATGTTGCCATTGCCGGCAAGGGCTGCTTGACCGTTGAATGGCTTGGTGATGCCGAACTCGAGGGTGCGGTGCCCATAGTAGATGGCGCGTCCGGGCTGCACGAGCACGCGGCCGATGCCAAAGACGGCAAGAAGCTTGTCGTAGTAGGCAGCAGCGGCATCAAGATCATTCGTGCCGACGGTTGAGTGACCGGGAAGCGCTCTGGGCTTTTCCAGCAGGATATCGTTCATTCCGTTCTTCCTTCCTATGGCGAGCGATTTTCGCTTCGCGGTTCGCTTGAGATCGCCTGTCGAAAGCGGACGATCCGGGAATAAGCGCAAATCTAGGAGCGGCACCTGGCAGTCGGTACTTGGCGAAACTGAGAGGCATCCTCTCACACGCGCCCCATCCAAGAGGGTGCCTCTCGCAAATTCGATCTGCCGGCGACCAACTGGATGCCTGATCTTGCTGTCAGTTTCAGACTTCACCAGAAGGACGCATGACATGGTTCTGCCATCGCTCAAGAACGTCATTGCAACCGCTTCCATGGCAATGGCATCGGCGCACGTCGGGGACGCCGCCTCCCCGTCAGGGATGAAAATCGACTTCATCAAGATCGACGAGACCTTTGTGCTCAGGCGCATGGTTGCTTACGCGCCTGCCCCCAACGGCACGGTTCTTTTGCTGCACGGCTTCCCGGAGACGCTGGCCGTCTGGAAGAGCATCGCCGAAACGCTCGCCAAGGAATACGACGTGCATGGGTTCGATTGGCCCGGCTACGGTCGATCCTCGCGCCCCTCGACAATGCAGTTTTCCTACGCGCCGAGGGATTACGCCAAGGTTCTTGCGGCCTACATAGATGCCTCGGGTCTCGGCCGATCGAACCTTGTCATCTACGCCTCGGATATCGGCAGCCTTCCCGCGCTGCTGCTGGCGCTCGACGAACCAACTGTCGCGAGGAAGATCATTGTCGGCGACTTCGCCCCGTTCAACCGGCCGCAGTACATGTATGAGAGCCTGCAAAACCTCAAGGGCGAGCCGACGGCGACGCCGACGCGGGCCTACATGAACAGGACCAGCGGCGAGATCCTGGAGAACGTGCATCGCCGCGGCCTTGCGTCCGAAGCCCAGTACGAACTGCCGCCCGAGGTGCAATCGGACATGAGAGCCTCATGGGCGCGCGAAGGCCTCACAAGCGCCGACGCCTTCGCCTCTTACTATTCCCACTTCACGCGCGATCAGGACTATCTCGAGGCCAATATCGCCAGGCTCAAGACCCCGGTGAAGGTCATCTGGGGCGAGAAAGACATCTACATCAGGTCGGAGATGGGCAAGGAGTTCGCCGACCGCATAAAGGCGGAGTTCGACGTGCTGGCAGGCGTCGGCCACTTCCCGCACCTGCAGGATCCGAAACGCGCCATCGAAGAAGTTCGGGCAGCGTTTGCGGATTAGGCCTGCGAAGCTGCGCCTCGCCCAAAGTCAGCGCGAAGGCGGGGCAAGGCCCAGTCGACGAAGGAGCGCACCTTCAACGTGAGTTGACCCTGTCGCGAATAGACGATGTGGATCGGCAGGGGCGCCTGATCGAATGCCTCCAGCACCGGCACAAGGGCGCCTGACGCCAACTCCTCCGGAATCTGGTAGTCGAACACACGGGCGATACCCGCACCGCCAACCGCTGCGGCCACGCAATTGGCCGCAGTATTGACCTCGAGGCGGTTGCGCGGGGCGGCCTCCAGCGGATGACCGCCGACATTAAACGTCCAGAAGAAAGTCCGCTTGTTGAAGAGTATCCCGTCATGGTCTGCGAGATCGCTCGGATGCTCCGGCACCCCCCGGCGCTGCAGGTATGCCGGGCTGGCGCAGGTCAAGAGCTTGAATTCCCCCGCTTTGACCGCATAGAGAGAGCTGTCGGCAAGATCACCCAAGCGTATGGCGATATCGACCTGCTCATCGACCAGATGCACCGTCCTATCGAGCGAGAGGAGATTGAGCGACACCTCCGGATAGATCTCCATGTAGTCGAGCGCAATCGGCAGCACATAGCGAGTACCGAACTCGATCGGCATGGTGATCGTCAGCGTACCGCGCGGCGTTTCGTACTCGCCGGAGGCTCGCCGCTCGGCTTCCTCGAGATCCGCAATGATCCTTCGCGCGGCCTCGACATACTCCCTGCCTGCGTCGGTGAGTTGAAGATTGCGACTGGTCCGCACGATAAGGCTCGCACCGATGTGCCGCTCGAGTTCGGCAACCTTACGACTGACGCTGGGCAGCGGCGCATTCAGCTTCCTGCTTCCCGCGGAGATGCTGCCGGCGTCGACGACTGCCAACAGCATCTTCATGGCTTCGAGACGATCCATCATACCTCCCAAGGCACTTTCGGCCTTGCTTGCGGCATTCTGCTCCTATGCTGCGTTTCCAGACGAAACGCTTGCGCGCTGCTTCGCTCCCTCGCCCCTGGCTGACGGTTCCAAGGGAGCACGAACCTCCTGTGCAAGCAGGCTTGCCGCCATCCGCTTGCTCTGCCGCACCGGTTCGCCGGTGCGCGTCATCTGTGCAATCGCGACGGCACCTTCGTGCAGCAGGTTGATCATGTCGGCGGTCCGTTTCGGTTCGGCGAACCGAGCCGCATGGGCAAGTTCCTCGAAATAGGCAAGGACCAGTCGTTTGTGCATCAAAGCCGCCCGGAACACCGGATCGACGGCCTCCTTGTGTTCGCCGGCTGCGCCCATGAAAATGCAACCGCGGAACTGTTTGTCGCGAACCGAGATCTCCAGAAAGTCGAAGGTCGCCATGAGGCGTTCGTAGGCGTCAATCGCACGCTGCTCGACAAAGGCGCGCATTTCCGCACGCGATTCCTCATCGCGCCGCTCAAGCGCGGCCAGGATGAGATCTTCCTTGGTTTCGAAGTGCCGGTAGAGCGTCGTCTTGGCGACGCCTGCCTCGGCAATGATCAGGTCGATGCCGGTCGCGTGGTATCCGTGCAGATTGAACAGGCGCAAGGCGGTATCGAGCAGATGACCGCGAATCTCTGAGCGACGCATTTCAGCCCCTTAACGAAACAGAATTGTATCAATATATCGGTCGGCGAGAACAAAAACAAGGCGCGCCGGACACGCCCATGATCTCTGGCGCTTTTGCCTTGTTTTAGCTACCGCACGGCTCCAGAGGATCGGCTGGTCAGTGAAAGTTTTATGGCGAACGGGATTGCAAAACGATACAGATCGGTATATTTACAGCATAACGATACAGAACGGTATCGTTTAGGCGCCGCCGTTTGGAACGGTCTCGCGCCACAAAACCCAGGAGTAGACAATGCCTCGTGATTTCGCACACCACGGCGCGGCGCATCCGCGCGTCCACGTTCGTGCCGCCACCGCCGCACTCCACCTGGTTGATCGCCATGGACAGACCGTAACTGCGGCTGGGCTCTATGGTTCCCTGGCCGTGATCTATGGTTGGTTCGGCGGCATGAAGTTCACTCGTTACGAAGCGGAGGGGCTGGTCGGCCTGGTCAGCAACAATCCTCTGCTGAGCTGGACCTACGCACTGTTCAGCGTGGAGGGTTTTTCCAACCTCCTTGGCATCCTCGAGCTTTCCATCGCCGCCCTCGTTGCGGCCCGCATCATCAAGCCGGTTTATTCGCTCGTCGGAGGATTGCTTTCCGCCGGGCTGTTTGCGACCACGCTCAGCTTTATGGTGACGACGCCCGGTGTGATCGTTGCGGACCTCGGTTTTCCGGCAATCTCGGTCGCTCCCGGTCAGTTCCTGCTCAAGGATCTCGGGCTCTTCGCGCTGTCTCTCTGGATTGCCGTGGAGTCGCTCGCAGCAATGCGAGCGTCCCGCACGTGAGTGTGGGTGGGGCAAGAGCCCTACCCGCCTCACCGCCGAGTGATTTCCGACACCCCATGATCAGCTATTCGTTCGATTGAACAGAAGGACGATCCTATGTTTGTGCACTATCTCTTATCGAGAATTCGCGCCCATCAACCCTATCGCCAGACAGCTCTTGAGCTTGGCCGACACAGCGATCATCAACTGGAGGACATCGGTATTTCCAGATTCGAGATCGACGCCGTTGCCCGCCGGCAACAGGACCAGTGACAATCGAGATGCGCGTCGCCGGACGGCAGGCTTGCGACGCAGACACCAGAAATGTTGGCGTCGGGGGCAGATCGCGCCGCCGCGCGAACCTGAAAGCAGCGGCTTCGCCGCCAATTCCATTCGTCGTTATTGGAGACAGGGAATGACCTACAGAAAGACAGATGAAGCAATCAGAAAGCTGACGCCCGAGCAGTTTCGCGTCACGCAGCAGAGCGGGACGGAGCGCCCGTTCACGGGCGAGTACAATGACAACAAGCGTCCGGGGATATACGTGGATATCGTCTCCGGCGAACCACTGTTTGCCTCGTCCGACAAGTTCGATTCCGGCTGCGGCTGGCCGAGCTTTACCAAGCCGATCGTGTCCGCGAATGTAGAGGAACTGCGCGACGGTTCTCATGGTATGATCCGTACCGAGGTGCGCTCGAAGCATGGCGACAGTCATCTCGGGCACGTGTTTCCCGACGGCCCTCGTGATCGCGGCGGCTTGCGTTATTGCATCAACTCCGCCGCCCTGCGCTTCATTCCCCGCGAGGACATGGAGACCGAGGGTTACGGCGCATTCATCAACCAGGTGGAGGATATCTGAATGAGCAAGCGCGCTGTTCTCGCAGGTGGCTGCTTCTGGGGGATGCAGGACCTGATCCGCAGGCTCCCCGGCGTCACCGACACCCGTGTCGGCTACACCGGGGGCGATGTACCCAACGCAACCTACCGCAACCATGGTACCCACGCCGAAGGCATCGAGATCATCTACGATCCGGAGGAGATCAGCTACCGGAAAATTCTGGAGTTCTTCTTCCAGATCCACGACCCGACCACGAAGAACCGGCAGGGCAATGACATCGGCATGTCCTATCGCTCGGCGATCTACTACACCGACGATGAGCAGAAGCGCGTCGCCGAAGACACGATTGCGGATGTGGAAGCCTCCGGTATTTGGCCGGGCAAGGTCGTGACCGAAGTTGAACCGGTCGCGGACTTCTGGCAGGCGGAGCCGGAGCATCAGGATTACCTGGAGCGTTATCCCAACGGCTATACCTGCCACTTCCCGCGCCAGAACTGGGTGCTGCCGCGCCGGTCGGCGGCCGAGTGATCAGCCGCTTCCCAACCGCGGCAGAAAACGCGGCGGATGGACACCGATACGCTCTATGAGTGGCGCCTTACGCCCTGGTGTGGCGTAAGGCGTTTGCCTCTATTCAGCCTTTGAGGGTTCGCCGCGACGGCGGCGCTGCGGCGTTCTTGCCGCAAGCCAATCTCTGATATTGCCGGCGTGTTCCTTGGGCGCCTTCGCGGCGGCGCGTCCGGCGATTCCCGCCAAAGTGTGGGCGGCCATCACTTCTCGCGCTCTCTTCTCAGCTTCGATCATGACCGCATGAATCGAGCAGACGCCGTCCTCGGCCCAGGCGGGCGGACGGCCGGCGAAGAGCGCACACTGGCCACGGATCTGCTTGCATTCGAACAGTGCCTTGCGTCCGTCAACGGCCTCGATGACCTCGAGTGCCGTAATCTCGTTCGCTGGGCGCGCAAGTGCAAAGCCGCCACCTATGCCCTCTCGGGCGACGACAATACCCGCCTTCTGGAGCTTTGTGAAAAGCTTTGCGACATATTCGGGGGAAATCTGCTGCAGTTCGGCAAGATCGCGTGCGCTTGCTGGCTGGCCAGTCTCTTCCGCCTCAACCAGGAACAGCAGACAGTGGAGGGCGTATTCGACGCCTGCGCTGACGTGGGCCATACATCACCAAAACACCGACAAATATTGTCGGAGATAACATCGAATACCGGTTGGTGCAAGTCGTCGGCCGTCTTCCCTCCGTTGACAGTGCGTTTCCGAAATCCAGTGGAATCGCCGTTGCTCATTTACTCCGACAAAGTTAGTCTTAGTTAAGCGATGAGAGAAGATCATCGTGAAGACCATCTCCGGAATGGAGACAACCATCGTAACTGAAGTCGCCTTGCGGTCGGGCTCCGCCCCGTCGATGGCGAAGCCTTGTCTGAGGAAAAGAAATGCGTGAACGAATCCTGATTATCGGCGCCGGCTTTGCCGGAATGTGGTCGGCACTCGGCGCCATGCGGCTACTAGACCAGCAAGGAAAGGCGGACGGATCCGTCGAGGTTGCCGTGATTGCGCCGCAGCCCGAACTCCACATTCGCCCACGTCTCTACGAGAAACATGCGGCCAAGATGAAGGCGCCCCTCTCCGAGATCTTCGCCAATGCCGGCGTCCGTTTCATCCAGGGATATGCGACGTCGATCTCGACGATCGACAACATCGTCACCTATGCTGATGACGAGGGGCGGGAAACGACAATCGGCTACAGCAAGCTTGTTCTGGCGACCGGCAGCGTGCTGTTTCGTCCGGACATTCCGGGCCTCGCGCACGCGTTCAACGTTGATCAGCTTGCCGATGCCGCAGAACTGGAGGAACACATCTCCCAGTTGGCGCGTCTGCCTGAGAGCAGCGCTCGCAACACCGTGGTGGTTGCCGGCGGCGGCTTCACTGGCATCGAAACGGCCGCCGAGATGCCGCATCGTCTGCGCGCCGCGCTTGGCGAGAACGCTGACATCCGCGTTGTAATCGTCGAGCGCGGCACTGCGATCGGCCCGGATCTTGGACCTGGCCCGCGTCCGATTATCGAGCAGGCGCTTTCGGAACTGGGAGTCGAGACGCGCTTGCGCTCTCCGATTGTCGCCATCGACCATAACGGCGTCACCCTGGCTTCCGGCGAGCGCATCGATGCGGCAACCGTGATCTGGACCGCGGGCGCTCGCGCCAACCCGATCACCAGCCAGATCGACGCGGACAAAGATTCATTCGGGCGCCTTCATGTCGATCGCAACCTCAAGGTCATCGGTCACACGAATGTCTTTGCCACCGGCGACGTCGCCTGTGCGGTCACGGATGATGTTGGCAACCGCACGATGATGAGCTGCCAGCACGCCCAAAACCTCGGGCGCTCGGCAGGCCACAACGTGGCTGCTGACCTGCTTGGAACGAACCCGATCGCCTACAGCCAGGAGAAGTACGTCACCTGTCTCGATCTTGGCCCGTGGGGTGCGGTCTACACCGAAGGGTGGGAACGACAGGTAAAGCTCACCGGCGCCGAGGCAAAGAAGCTCAAGACGACGATCAACACCACATGGATTTATCCACCGAGTGCCGATCGGGCGGCTGCGCTGGAGGCCGCTGATCCTCTGCGCATCGTCGTGGCGTGATCGGTACGGACGAGCGCGCTACCCAGAACGCAGCGCCTCCGTTCAAACGGCCGAGCGCCAGTCAGTCAGTCAGTCGTCACAGACGAGCCCGTCCAATCGCCCTGCAAACAGGTGCGGGCTCGCCATTTGCGAAACCTCATCAAGGAGAAATTACTATGAGCACCCGATTTGTCATAGGCGCAGCCCTTGCCGCGATCGCTTTCGCGACACCCGCCGCTGCGCACGATCCCGGCGACGTCGTTACACCGCACTTCGCGCAGCAGATCCCCAACATTCCCGGCAAGACGTTGACAGCCCTGGTCGTCGACTATCCACCGGGCGGAGCATCGGTTCCGCACACGCATGCAAAGTCGTCGTTCATCTTCGCTTACGTCCTGTCCGGGGAAATCCAGTCCAAGGTGAACGATGGCGAGACGCAAACCTATCGCGCCGGCGAGAGCTGGTTCGAGCCGCCGGCGTCCAGCCACCTCGTCAGCCGCAACGCGAGCCAGACGAAGCCGGCAAGGCTTCTCGCGGTTTTCGTCGCCGACAGTGACGAAAAGGAACTGACCACCCCCATCAAGTAAAGAAACGACTTCAAGGAGTCGAACAATGAGTACGCGTCTCGACTACAACCAGATCGCACCGGCCGGCGTCAAAGCCCTCGGAGGCGTCTATGGCTATATCCTGCAGAGCGGACTTCCCGCGACGTTGGTCGAACTTGTCTACCTGCGTATTTCGCAAATCAACAACTGCGCCTACTGCCTCGACATGCACACCCGCGACCTCCTGAAGAAGGGCCAGCCGATCGAAAAGATCGCATTGGTGCAGGCGTGGAGGGAAGCCGGAAACCTCTTTGACGCGCGCGAGCGGGCGGCCCTCGCCTGGGCCGAGACGGTCACGCGCGTCGCAGAGACGGGTGTACCGGACGAAGCCTACGCGGCTGCGCGCATCGAGTTCAACGAGCGCGAGATCACTGACCTCACGATCGCGATTGGCCTGATGAACGCCTATAACCGCATGGCCATCAGCTTTCGCAACACGCCACAGGCGGCTCTTGAGCAATGATGCATTGCAGACGCTCGATCGCGCCTGCAATTCCACCTCAATCAAGGTGTCGGCCCCCTTCGGGTCGACGCCGATGCCACTGAATGTGCTGGCGCAAGGAGGCTGTGCGACAGGGTTTCTAATGCCTTGTAAGGTGCTGCCCTCTGCGTCTTAGCCCGAGTTGAGTAAAGGCTAAACCTTGACTCAAATGCGCGACAGAGGTGGGATTCCAACTGAGGCGCAATGCCTTGAGGTCGCCTATCACCGATCAAAAGGGAGGGCGGCCTCACCACTTCGATAAGCGGGCTCTCGCCCTTAAGGCAACATCGTTCGCCTCCCAAGATCGGCTCAAAGCACACCTCCTAAACGCCATGGAGGATGCCGCGTGCGCGCGGTGGCCGAAGCTGTCTGGGACAACGGCATTGCGCATGTGCGAAGACAGTTGTTGGCGTTGCCCTCCAACGCCAGCAAATTGCCCCCTCTCCTCAGAGAGACTCGTCGACGATGACGACCGGCCGGCCCAGGGAGCAGGCCTCGACACGGGCCTCGACACGGTAGACTGAGCGCAGCATGTCGGCAGTGATTACGTCGCGGGTTGAACCGCTCGCCAACACCGAACCGCCGCTGATGACGATCGTGTCGTCGCAATAGCGCAGCGCGTGATTGAGGTCGTGCAGCGCGATCAGAACCGCCATGCCGCCTTCAGCAGAGAGGCGTTTCATGAAGCCGAGCACTTCGATCTGGCGAAAGAGATCGAGCGCCGAAGTCGGCTCGTCCATCAACAGCACCTCGGGCTTACGCACCAGGGCCTGGGCGATCGAGACCAGTTGCCGCTGGCCGCCGGACAGTTCGCCGAGGCCGCGAAAGGCAAGGTCTGAGATCCGAAGCTCGCCAAGCACGCGATCGATTTCCGAAAGCTCGGTGTCCTGCACCTTCCAGCCCGAGCCCTGCTTGGCCGAGAGCAGCACCGACTCGTAGACTGTGAGCACGGCGTTGGCGCCGGTATCCTGGGGCATGTAGCAGATGCCTTCGGCCCCCTTGGCCGTGTCCGACAGATGCACGGTTCCGGGACCCGCGGTGAGACCGGCAATGCGCTTGAACAGCGTCGATTTGCCGGCCGCGTTCGGCCCGATCACCGCCGTCAGTCCCCCGCCGCGCAAGACGCCGGTGTCGACATCGGAAAGCACCACGCGCCGGCCGTAATTCGCGCCGACTTTTTCCAGCGACAGGCTTACCATGCGCGCCTCCTGTTGGTGAAAATCAGCACGAAGAAGAAGGGCACGCCGACGAGTGCCGTGATGACGCCGATCGGCAGCACAGCGCCCGGAATCAGCATCTTGCTGACGACGGAGGTGACGGAAAGCAGGAGCGCGCCGCAAAGCACCGAGGCCGGCAGGAAGAAGCGCTGGTCCTCGCCCACCAGCATGCGGGCGATATGCGGCCCGACGAGACCGACAAAGCCGATCGTGCCGACGAAAGAGACGGGGATCGCTGCAAGCAGGCTCACCGTCAGCATCGCCTCGAGCCTGAGCCGACGCACATTGATGCCGAAGCTCGCGGCCTTGTCGTCACCCAGCCGCAGCGCGGTCAGCGCCCAGGCATGCCGTGCAAAGAGCGGCAAGGCGAACAAAAGCACGGCGCCGGTGATCCAGACCTTCGGCCAGGTCGCCTTGGTGAGGCTGCCCATTGTCCAGAAGACGACGGCGGCGAGCGCCTGCTCCGAGGCAAGATATTCGAGCAGAGACAACGCGGCGTTGAAGGTGAAGACCAGTGCGATGCCGAGGAGCACGATGGTTTCGACCGTGACACCGCGCATGGAGGAGGCGAAGTGGATGAAGAGTGCTGCGATCATCGCCATCAGGAAGGCGTTGATCGGCACCATGTATTGGACCGCGACCGGAAAGATCGCGACACCCGCGACAAGGCCGAGTGCTGCGCCGAAGCTGGCGGCGGCGGAAATACCAAGGGTAAAGGGGCTTGCCAGCGGATTGGCGAGGATCGTCTGCATCTGGGCGCCAGCGACCGACAGCGATGCGCCGACTGTCACCGCCATCAGGGCGATCGGCATGCGGATATCCCATATGACGACGCGCAACTGGTCGCTCACCGTGTCGGCACGAAAGAGCGCCGTCAGCACGTCCGACAGCGGATAGTTTGCCGGCCCAAGCGCCATGTCGACCGCGATCGACGCAAGAAGCGCGGCGACGAGACAGAAGATCAGCACCAGGCGGCGCAAAACGAGGGCGCGATAGCGCCCTCCAGACCGCTGACAAACCCGTCGATATTTTCGGCGGGTTTTTGTTTTTGTGGCAGGCATTTTTGTTCGGGCTGTTTTG
>NZ_JAKUMO010000031.1:0-64779 GCF_037026475.1 Ensifer sp. MJa1
GGGGTGGAGCAGCCCGGTAGCTCGTCAGGCTCATAACCTGAAGGCCGCAGGTTCAAATCCTGCCCCCGCAACCAAATTCCCAAATACAATAAGCCCGCTTGGAGAAATCCGGCGGGCTTTTCGCGTCTAATATAAGGCGTAAACGGAAATGATTTCCGCTCTCGGCCGATTTCATAGGAGAAAGCCGGCGTTTTGTCTTCCGAGTGGGCGAACAGTAGGCAACCCAGCTTATGCGGCCTCCAGCGTCGAGGTCACCTTCACGCCGTCCGGCAGGAGGCACCATCGAAAATCACATCGATCGACTATCAATTGGTGATCGTTGCGCGTGAAAGCGAACAGCGCCTCGAATTCCTGGACAAGAACGCCCGCAAGTACGGTACAATTTCCAACATGATCGCCGCCTCGTGGGCGCGATCGGGAGAAAAGTATGAGCCGTCTGCATCCTGAAAATCATCTCGTCTCACGGATAGGGTGGCTACGTGCCGCCGTCCTTGGTGCCAATGACGGCATCGTCTCGACGGCAAGTCTTATCGTCGGCGTGGCTACGGCCTCGGCGGCAAGCTCAGAAATTCTGGTTGCGGGCGTTGCCGGTCTGGTTGCTGGCGCAATGTCGATGGCGGCCGGCGAATACGTCTCGGTGAGTTCGCAGGCCGACACAGAAAAGGCGGACCTTGACCGCGAGCGCACGGAACTGGCAACCGAACCCGAGTTCGAGCGTGAAGAACTCGCCCAGATTTACGTCAAGCGCGGAGTGGACGTCGTTCTGGCGCGGCAGGTCGCCGATCAGATGATGGCCAGGGACGCACTCGCCGCCCATGCCCAGGATGAACTCGGCATATCCGAGATCACCACCGCGCGACCAATCCAGGCAGCGCTGACCTCGGCTGCAACCTTTGCGGTTGGAGCTGCGATGCCCCTTGCCATGGTCTTGATCTCGCCAGCCTCGATGCTCGTCGCGACCGTATCGGTTGCCTCCCTTGCGTTTCTTGCCCTTCTTGGTGCGATCGGCGCGAAAGCCGGCGGCGCGAACGTCGTGCGGGCAACCTTGCGCGTGACGTTCTGGGGCGCGTTTGCCATGGCGCTGACGGCAGGTATCGGTGCTGTCGTCGGAAAGGCCATCTGAACGGCCAACGCGTCCGGCGGAGGCGTGCGACGCGACTTCGTGAACTCCGATCGGACGGGTTCGGCAAATAGCTCCTACGAGATCGTTCCCGCGCACGAATAGCGCGGGAACGTAAGATCGTAGCTCTGGCATTGGTATAGGCACACGATCTCAGTTTCTACGTTTCCAGCCTGTGATCATGGCGCGGACGAGGTTCTCTCGGTGCTCGATGCTGGCGAGCAGGACCCCGAGAATATGAAGAACGATCAGGCCAAGGGTCGAGTAAACCAATGTCTTGTGAATGTCTTCCACCCATTCGACGCCCCAGTAGGTATCGGTCGTCATCATGTAGCCGGTGGCGACCGTGCCCGCGATCATCAGGAGAAGCGCTATCACCATGACGCCGCCTGCCGGATTATGCCCGATGTAGCGTTTGGCGCGCATGCGGGCCGTATCGGCGAGGAAGCCAAGGACGGTCAACGGGCTGCGAACGAAGTTGACGAAACGCGCGTGCTCCGAGCCGAACAGGCCCCAAAGAACACGGATCGCTACAAGGCTGCCGATCATGTAACCCGACAAGATATGCGCCGACTTCCATTCGTCGCCCGTGAAGAACGAGAAGGCGAAAAACGCCACCAGCGCCCAGTGGAACAGCCTGACCACGGGGTCCCAGACCTTGATCCGTTCCGGTCGCTGCTTGCGACCGGTCAGGGAGCCCAGCATTTCGTGCTCGGCGCTACGCATCAATCGTCTCCGTCGACGCCGACCTGAACGCCGGTTTCCGGATTGAAGAGCGCTTCGACCTTCTGGCCGTCCTTGATGCCGTAGACTTCATAGCAGCCGTCTTCGACCTTGATCTGGCGAACGTCGAAGCCCATCTCCGTTGCCTTCGCCTTCAGGGCATCTTGGGTCATCCATTTGTCCTGTGGAGCAGTTCCGCACTTGCCAGCGTCCTCTGCATGGGCAACGCCGGCGAAAACGGAAGTGGCGAACAGGGAGGCAATCAAGATATTTTTCATCGTCATTATCCTTCGTTGACCCGGCCGAGCACCGTTGCTGCGAACCGTTGACTGCAAAGTAGGCGAAGGCAGCTGAGCGATAGCTGACGCAAAATGTCAGCGAAACTTCAGCTTCGCGATGATAGGAATGGAGGATGAGACAGGGATTGTTCGCCAGGATAAAAGGGAGCGCGACAGCGTCGCTGGCGCTTGCGCTCCTGCTTGGCGTGATGCTTGCCCATGTCTCTGCATCACGCGCCGATGACGATCATCAGGATGTCGTCTCGCCGGACGATGCACGTGAACATATTCGCGAACGCGTCCAGAGGGGCGAGATAAAATCGCTGGCCGAACTGAGGCGCATCGTTGCGGGCGAGGTGGACGGCGAGATCGTCTCGACGTCAATTGACCAGGAGCACGGCGTCGCAGTCTACGAATTTCGTGTGCTGAGGCCAGACAACCGGATGGTTGAGGTCGAAGTCGACGCAGCATCGGGTGTCGTGCTTGAAATTGAGAACGACGAATGAGAGTGATGCTTGTTGAAGACGATCCCCTGATCGCCCGCGATGTTGTCACCCATCTCGAGCGCGCCGGCTTCGTCGTTGTTCATGAAAAAGACGGAGAGTCAGGCTGGTTTACAGGTGACGCCGAGGAATTTGCGGCAATTGTGCTTGATCTCGGCCTGCCGAAAATGGACGGTCTTTCCATTCTGAAGCGCTGGCGGGCTGAAGGCCGGGCGACGCCCGTGTTGATCCTGACGGCGCGTGGCAACTGGCAGGAGAAGGTGGAGGGCATTGATGCTGGTGCCGACGACTACCTCGCAAAACCCTTCCAGATGGCGGAACTGCTCGCCCGTCTTCGTGCCATCATCCGGCGCAACGCGGGCCAGGCGAGTTCCACCATGATGTTCGGTGAAATCACCATAGATACGCGGACAAAGACCGTCACACGCCTCGGCCTGCCCATCGATCTTACGCCTCTTGAATACCGCTGTCTGGCATTTCTAGCGAACAACAGCGAGCGCAATGTCTCTCAGATCGAATTGACCGAACAGCTCTACGCACAGGACTTTGAGCGCGACAGCAATTCTGTGGAGGTGCTTGTTGGTCGTCTGCGCCGCAAACTTGGTCGCGATGTCATCGTCACCCGGCGAGGTTATGGATACCGCATCAACGGAAGCGTCGCATGAGGCATTCGATCCGTCGTCGTTTCCTGTTGGTGTCCATCATCAGCGTGATCCTCGCGCTCATCATGGCCAGCCTCGTTTTAATTGACCTGTTCACCCGCAACCTCGAGCGCCGCATCGATGTGGAACTGACCGGGCACATCAACAATATAGCTGGAACGCTTCGCTTCACTGCCGACGGTAGGATTGAACTTCCTGATCGGCCCGTCGATCGCCGCTTCAATGAGCCTTACGGTGGCCTTTACTGGCAAGTGGAGGACGACCTTCGCAACAGGACGTTGCGCTCCGCCTCGCTGTGGGATACCTCGCTTCCCTTGCCAGATGACGACCAGGAAGCAGGTTCCATCCATCGCTATCATCTCGCAGGACCGGAAGGCTCTGACCTCATCGTGCAGGAGCGCAAGATCATATTCGCTGCTCCCGATGGAAAACGGGCCATCCGTGTCGCAGCGGCGGTCGATGCTTCCGTGGTGTCAAAGGCGAGCCGGACCTTCATGTTGGATATTGTTCCCTATATGGTGGCGCTTGCCGTCTTCCTGATCGCGGCCTCGCTGGCTCAGTTGACCTACGGCCTGCGTCCGATTTCATCGGTGAGTGAGGGCCTCGACCGCATCCGCACGCGAAAGGCCGACCGTCTCAACGGCTCTTTCCCAAGAGAACTCCAGCCCGTTGTCGATGCGGTCAATCGGTTGCTCGAAGCCCAGTCACAGCTGATCTCACGGGCCAGAACGCGTGCTGCCGATCTGGCACACGGACTGAAGTCGCCTTTGACCGTTTTGTTCAATGATGCAGAGACACTACGCGAGCGCGGCGAAGTCGAAATCGCGGACGAGTTGGTTCATCTGGCCGGTGTCATGAAATCCCATGTCGACCGGGAGCTGACGCGCAGTCGGATAGCAGGGAGCGCCGCGCTGCGCTCGACTGACGCCGATCTCGCCACATCGCTCAACATAATCTTGCGCACGCTGAGGCGAACGCCACGCGGCGAGAAATTGAGCTGGACCATCGACGTCGCGCCGGGGACTACTATTGAAATGGACCCGAGTGACCTGCAGGAAGTCCTTGGCAACATCTTGGACAATGCAGTGAAATGGAGCCGATCCGCCATTCGGATCAAAGCACAGCGGCAGGACGAAAGGCCCGTTTTGATGATCGAGGATGACGGTCCCGGTGCCAGTCCCGATGGCCTTTCCGCGATCATGAAGCGCGGCATACGCCTCGATCTCAAGACGCCTGGAACAGGCATCGGCCTCGCCATCGTCAGTGACATTGCCGATGTTTATAACCTCTCGATAGATATTCAAAACATCGACAGTGGTGGGCTGCGGATCATAATTCGCTTCTGATTGTGACGAGATAAAGCACCGGTGACCATCGCTACCCACACGATCACGGGTCGCAATCCTTGCGGTCTGAATAGGAGCATGAAATTACAAGTCTCTGCGTCATCAGGCCCCCGCAACCAAATCAAAGCAAAAGCCCGCTTGGAGAAATCCAGCGGGCTTTCGCCGTTCTTCGGATTGGCGAAATGGCAAGGGAGGGGCAGGTCAAGTTCATGAGCCTTATCCGACTGGGGCCCACAGAGCGTATCGGCTTTTCCGTGCCTCGTGGTCCAGCCCGAGGGGGTTACTTCAACGCCGCTTGCAAGCGAATTGATCTGGTTAACCCCAAACACGTTTGATTGCATCAAATGCGGCCACAACAGTTGGATCATCTCTCCGAGCTTCCATGCATATGAAGCTCAATGTCGTCGAAATTTTCACGGCATCGGCGATGAAGAGCCCGTGGGCTTGTTGTTCATGGAGGGCGATCGATTCACGACAGAGGCTCAAGCCAACGCCCGTGCGGACCATGGCCACCATCGACGCTTCCTGATCAACCTGGGAGACGATGTTCTGGCGTAGGCCAAGATCGGTGAACAGGCGTGCCAGCAGTCGGTTATGCACGGAAGCGGGTGGTGTGCCGATCCACGGCAGGGATGCTAGCTGTACCCAATTCGCACCGCGCACGAAGGTGGCGAGCGACGGCGGGGCGACGACGCGATAGGTCAGTTGTGCCAGCTCCCTGCCAAAAAACATCTTGGTGGTAGTTTCATCCGAAAGCTCGGCTACAGGATCATAGTCCCTTGGGTCTCCGAGGAAGAATCCAGCATCGAGTTCATTCCGCCGAAGCCCTTCCGGTACGTCCCCGCTCATGCCATGGCGCAGCGTCGTCTCGATGCCCGGCCCGCTTTCGATCAGCGCCTTCAGAAACGCCCCCAACCGCGTGAACTCCGGGTCGATGATGGTGCCGATCCGTAGTTTCCCCCGCACGCGGGTTGCGAGGTGCCCGGCCGTCTGTCCGAAATCCGTAAGTGCCGCCAGCACCTGCTCGGCCTTGGCGGCAAGGAGAGCCCCCTCCTGCGTCAGCTCCAGACCCGTGGAGGTCCGCCGGAACAAGGTAAGCCCCGTGTCGGCGGCAAGGCGCTTCAATTGCAGCGTGACGGCAGGTTGGGTGATATGCAGTTGCTCTGCGGCGCGCGTGACGTTGCCTTCGCGCGCGACAGTAGCGAATGCCCTTAGTGTTCTCAGGTCAATGGACTGAAGCATATTAGCTTCACTTATAATGCCTTATGCTATTTGTCATTGGATTTCCGCACCGCTCCTCCGCTATTCCTGAAAATAGAGGTGAGGAGGAGGCTAGAATGCCACGACAAATCGTCGAATCTTATGATTGTGCGGCGTTGCATCGCAGCAGGCGGGTAAGCCGATGATCAGCGGCGCTTCTCATCTCGCCGACGAGACGTTTGACTATATCATCGTCGGCGGAGGCTCCGCGGGCTGCCTGCTCGCCAATCGCCTCAGCCGCGATCCATCTGCACGCGTGCTGTTGCTGGAAGCTGGCCGCAAGGACAACTATCCCTGGATCCATATCCCCGTTGGTTATCTCTACTGTATTGGCAATCCCCGCACCGACTGGCTGTTCAAGACCGAACCGGATGCCGGGCTAAACGGCCGGTCTCTGCGGTATCCGCGCGGCAAGACGCTCGGTGGCTGCTCCTCGATCAATGGCATGATCTATATGCGTGGGCAGGCTCGTGATTTCGACGGCTGGGCGGCGCAGACGGGGGACGATGCGTGGTCATGGCAGAATTGCCTGCCCGATTTCAAGGCGCATGAGGATCATTACCGACTGGATGGCGGTGCGGACCCTCAGACCGGCGGCAACAGTAGGTTCTCCGACATGCACGGCCACGGCGGCGAATGGCGGATCGAAAAGCAGCGGCTCAAATGGGATATTCTGGAATCCTTCGCCGAGGCCGCTGTCGAGGCCGGCATTCCGCGCTCCGACGATTTCAACAGTGGCGACAATGAGGGCGTCGGTTATTTCGAGGTCAACCAGCGATCCGGCTGGCGCTGGAATACCTCAAAGGCTTTCTTGCGCCCGGCGAAGAGTCGCCCGAACCTGACGATCTGGACGCAATCCCATGCCGAACGGCTGATCCTTGAAACCGAAGATTCCGGCCGCAAGCGTTGTGTTGGCGTCGCACTTCAGCGGCAGGGGCGGAGTGCGGAGGTCCGCGCGCGCAGGGAAGTCATCCTTTCCGCGGGCGCGATCGGTTCGCCGCAGATCCTGCAACTGTCGGGCATCGGGCCGGACAAACTCCTGAAGCGCCACGGCATCGAGGTCGCCCATGGTCTTCCGGGCGTCGGGGAAAATCTTCAGGACCATCTGCAAATTCGTGCGGTCTTCAAGGTCGGCAATGCGAAGACGTTGAACACTTTGGCCAACAGCTTGTTCGGCAAGGCAATGATCGGGCTCGAATATGCGCTTAAACGCAGCGGCCCCATGAGCATGTCGCCATCGCAACTCGGCGCCTTCACCCGGTCTGACGACAGCCAGGCCCACGCCAATCTGGAATATCACGTCCAGCCGCTCAGCCTCGACGCTTTTGGCGAGCCGTTGCACAGCATTCCCGCCTTCACCGCGAGCGTCTGCAATCTCAACCCGACCAGCGTCGGAAGCGTGCGCATTCGCTCCGGAAAGGTTTCGGACGCCCCGGCGATTGCGCCGAACTATCTCAGCTCGGAAGTGGACCGCCGTATTGCGGCCGAGAGTCTCCGGCAGGTGCGCAAGATCGTGTCGCAGCCGGCACTTGCGAAATACCAGCCGCAGGAATGGAAGCCTGGCTTGCAGTTCCAGAGCGATGAGGAGCTGGTGCGGCTCGCGGGCGATATCGCCAACACCATCTTTCATCCCGTCGGGACGACGAAGATGGGGCGCGACGACGATCCGATGGCTGTGGTGGACAGCCGTCTCAGGGTGCGGGGCATTGCGGGCCTTCGCGTCGTCGACGCCGGCATCATGCCGAAGATCACCAGCGGCAACACCAACGCCCCGACGCTTATGATCGCCGAAAAGGCAGCGGGCTGGATTGTCGCCGATGCTCGTGCGCGGGCCTAGAAAGGTTTTGGGAGGAGAACAGCAATGACATCGATCGCGCATTCAGCGCTTCCGCTTTCCGGCGTGCGTGTGGTCGACTTCGGCCAGTATATCGCCGGCCCGGCCGTCGCCATGATCCTCGGGGATCTCGGCGCGACGGTCGTGCATGTCGATCCGCCCGGCGGCCCGCTCTGGGATAATCCCGCTAACGCGATCCTCAATCGCAACAAACTGATCGTCACTCTCGACCTGAAGACCGCAGAGGGGATGGAACAGGCGAAGGCGCTGGTGGCGGAGGCCGATATTATCGTCGAGAATTTCCGCCCCGGCGTGCTTGCTCGGCTCGGAATCGATTTTGCGGCGCTACGAAAGGCGCGGCCGGAGCTGATCACGCTGTCGATCCCTGGGTTTGCCTCAAATGACCAGCTTCGCCGGGATTGGCGGGCCTTCGAGACGGTGATCGCGGCGTCCTCCGGCGTCTTCACGGATATGGGGCTGAATCGCGTTCTGATGGGCGTCAACCCCTCCTTCTCGCCGCTACCGCTCTCTTCCGCCTACGGGACCATGCTGGCGGCATCCGCGACCGTGCTGGCCCTTCAGGCGCGACTGCGCACCGGGCACGGCGATCACATCGAGGTGCCGCTGGCAAGCGCCGTCATGGAAGGTCTCTCCTATAACTCGATCCTCATCGACGACTATCCGCAACGCTACCAGACCCAGCGCGAACGTGAGATCGAGCGGCGTCGCAGCGAAGGTCTGCCGATGGATATGTCCTACGACGACCTTCAGGAATTCCTTGATCCCTTCTATCGCAGCTACATGTGCGCCGACGGGCGGATGTTCTACGTCGTTTGCCCCAGCCACAAGAACCATGCGAAACGGTGCCTGCAAACGCTCGATCTTTATGACGAGCTGGTTGCCGAAGGGCTGCGCGAGGAAGAAGACACCTATCTGCCGGTCTCGGAATGGTCGTCGGACGTCTCCCTTGGCGTCTATCCGCTCCCGAAATTCTGGGCCGACAAGATCGCGGCCCGCATGAAAGAGGTCTTCCTGACGAAGACGGCCGCCGAATGGGAACGGATCTTCGGGGAGGGATTGTTTCCAGGCGCTCCGCAACGCTGGCTGAAGGAATGGATCGCCGACGACCACGCCAGGGCCGCCGGCCTGATGATCGAGGTGGAAGATCCGATCCTGGGGCGCATGACGCAGCCGGGGCCGATGGCCTGGTTGCAGGAAAGTGGTGAAGCCATGCTTGCGCCGAGCCCGCGCCGCTGGGGAACGGTCGAGGACGCGCTGGCGCTGCTTGCGGACATGGAGTACCCACCTTTGCCGGCTCCCGTGGCCGAAGCCCCTGGCGGCTGGCTGGACGGCATAAAAGTGCTCGACCTCTGCAACGTGATCGCAGGTCCGCACTCGGTCGCCTATCTCGCCCGCTTTGGCGCGGAGGTAATCAAGGTCGATCCGGCAAAGCCGCTCTATGACTGCTGGAACACCGTGATCTTCGGCATGTCGCACATGCGCGGAAAGCAGTCCGTGTTGCTGAACATCGCTTCACCCGATGGTCGCGTTGTCTTCGAGGAATTGGTGCGCTCCGTCGACGTCGTGGTTTGGAACGCTACCGACCGCCAGGTCAAGGCTATGGGGCTCGATGCCGAGAGCCTGAAGGCGCTCAATCCCCAGGCGATCTTTTGCCAGCTGGATTGCTTTGGCGGCGTGCGCACCGGCCCGCGCACTGACTATCTCGGCTATGATGACCTCGTGCAATCGGCGACCGGGATCATGCTACGCTTCGGCGGCTCGATGGAAACGCCGGAGGAACATGCCCACGTTGGCACCATCGATGTCATGTGTGGCTTCGGCGCAGCGCTCGGCATTGCTGCGGCTCTGTATCAAAAATCCAGAACCGGGATAATCGGCCGCCCGCGCACGTCGCTGTCGGCGCTGACCGGCCTCGCGCAAATACCGTTCTGCTACGACTATGCGGGGCGCGACCCCTTCGATGAGCCGTCTGGCCGCGAGATCAAAGGCTATCATGCCCTGTTGCGGCTCTATGAAACCTCATCGGGAGAGCACCTTCTTTTGTGCGCGTCGGAAGCCGACCTGCCGCGTTTTGAAAAGGTTGAAGGTCTGAAGGGGATACCGGAGATGGCGGCATCTGATCGTGAGGCATATCTCGCGAGAGCCTTTATGACCGCGCCTGCGGAGACCTGGCAACGGCGGCTACAGGCGGCTGACATCGGCGTATCGCTCTGCGAGAACATCGAAACGATCCGCAGTCGGAGCGCCCGCATTGCCGACGGGACGCCGGGGACCGACCGCGGCAGCTATTCCTTCTCGATTTTCCCGGACCATCCCAGCGGGCACACCGTCACCCAACTCGACCCCTTCGCCATCCGTCCAACCGTCGGCAAGGTCACGGCTGTCGCTCCGGCAGAGAAGTATGGAGCATCCACACGTGCCGTCCTGAAATCCCTTAACCATTCCGACGCGGCGATCGACCGGCTGATTGCTTCCGGCACGGTCAGCGAGACATGGAGTATGGAATACCTGCCGACTTAGCAGGCAATGGCAGTGTCGGATTCTGAGGAGGATATCGGAGCTGCCGGGCAGCCCGTCCGCGGCAAGCAATGGCGTTGACGGGCTCGAAATTTCAGCATCTTACATAGGGAGGAAGTGCAATGAAGGAACTCTTTGCCTCGACATGCCTTGCAGCAGCGATGCTGGCGTATGGCAGTGCCGCACAGGCGGCGGAGTGCGGCGATGTTACAATCGCAAGCATGAACTGGCAAAGCGCGGAAGTGCTCGCCAGTCTGGACAAGTTCATCCTGAACGAAGGCTATGGCTGCAACGCCGAGATTATACAGGGCGATACGGTCCCGACGATCACGTCCATGACCGAAAAAGGCCAGCCCGACATCGCTCCGGAAGGATGGGTCGATCTTCTGCCTGATGTCGTCAACGCCGGCGTTAAGAACGGAAAGCTCGTGGTCGCATCAACCGTCTTGAGCGATGGCGCGGTGCAGGGCTGGTGGATTCCGAAATACCTCGCCGACGCCCACCCGGACGTCAAGACGATCGATGATGTCCTCAAGCATCCCGAACTGTTCCCGGATCCCGAAGACAAGTCGAAAGGCGCTATTCACAACGGCCCGCAGGGCTGGGGTGGCACGGTCGTCACCAGTCAACTCTTCAAGGCTTATGGTGGCGAGAAGGCCAACTTCACGCTGGTCGACACGGGCTCGGCCGCCGGGCTCGACGGCTCGATCGCCAAGGCCTATGAGCGCAAGCAAGGCTGGGTCGGGTACTACTGGGCGCCGACCGCGCTTCTCGGCAAATACGAGATGGTCAAGGTCGAGCATGGTGTTGACTATGACGCGGCCGAGTGGAAGCGCTGCAACACCGTCACCGATTGCCCGGACCCAAAGAGAAACGACTGGCCGAAGGATACCGTCCAGACACTGGTGACCAAGCCGTTCTCCGAACGCGCCGGTGAGGACGTCATGGCCTATCTCAGCAAGCGCGCCTGGACCAACGATACGGTCAACAAGCTGATGGCCTGGATGACCGACAATCAGGCGAGCGGCGACGACGGTGCCAAACACTTCCTCGAAGAAAACGAAGCCCTCTGGAAGGATTGGGTCTCGCCGGAAGCAGCCGAGAAGATCAAGGCGGCGCTCTGATCCCGTTCAACTGTTGTTGGCGCGCCACGGTGAGCCCGCCGCGTCGGCGGACGAACAGGCGCAACTCGGGGATGCGCGTGCAATTATCGAGGAGGATAGATTTTGGATTGGCTATTCAGCTTTCCACACATGGATGACGGGTCCTTGCGCGATCTCAAAAAGGTGATCGACGAGGGGTTTCGCGGGTTCACCCGTACCTATGGCGACGGTCTTGAGGCGATCTTCGAGCCGCTACAGTTCTTTCTTATCCAGTCCGAGCGCTTTATGACGAAGACGCCCTGGCCGATCATCCTGGTGTTGATCGCGCTGATCGCCTGGTTTGCAAGCCGCAACTGGAAGATCGTCGCCAGCACGGTCGCAACGCTGCTCCTCATCGGTTACTTCGACATGTGGGAGGATACGATGAAGACCGTGTCGATGATCTTCGTCTGCACCGTCCTGTCGATCGCCATCGGCATTCCGATCGGCATCGCCATGTCCCGGTCGGATCGGTTTCAGAACATCGTCAATCCGATCCTGGACGTGATGCAGACGATGCCGAGTTTCGTTTATCTGATCCCGGTCGTGATGTTGCTCGGCATCGGCAAGGTGCCAGGCCTGATCGCCGTCGTGATCTATGCGATCCCGCCGATGATCAGGCTCACCAATCTCGGTATCCGCCTGGTCGACAAGGATGTGCTGGAGGCAGCCGACGCATTCGGTTCGTCGGGCTGGCAGAAGCTCAAGAACGTGCAGTTGCCGCTGGCGCTACCGACAATCATGGCAGGCATCAACCAGACGATCATGATGGCGCTTGCCATGGTGGTCATCGCCTCGATGATCGGTGTTCAGGGTCTTGGCCAGCCGGTGCTGAAGGCGATCGCCAACCAGTACTTCACGCTTGGCATCTTCAACGGGATCGCCATCGTTGGCATCGCCATCATCTTCGACCGCGTGAGCCAGGCCTTTGGCGCACGCCTTCAAAAGCACCGGGAGGTGGTCCATGGGTAACAAGAAGATCGGCGGCTTCGGCATCGAAATCAAAAAGCTCTACAAAATCTTCGGACCAAATGGTGCGGATTGCGTAAAGCTCGTCGAGCAGGGTGTTACGAAGACGGAACTGAACGCAAAACATGGCCATATCCTTGGTCTGAAAGACATCAACATCTCCATGCCTGCCGGTGGTATTCAGGTGATCATGGGACTTTCGGGATCGGGAAAGTCCACGCTCATTCGCCACATCAATCGCCTTATCGATCCGACGTCAGGTGAAGTCGTCATCGGTGACGAGGATGTGGTTAAGATGGATGCCGTGCAGTTGCGCGAGTTCCGTCGGCATCAGACAGCCATGGTGTTCCAGAAGTTTGCACTCCTTCCGCACCGCACCGTTCTCGAAAACACCCTTTATGGCCTGGAGATACAAGGGGCGCCTCGGAACCGGCAGATCGACTGCGCCATACGATGGATCGAACGTGTTGGGCTCAAGGGATTCGAGAGCAAATATCCCAATCAGTTGTCCGGGGGTATGCAGCAGCGTGTCGGTCTTGCCCGTGCGCTGGCGAACGATGCGCCGATCCTGCTGATGGACGAGGCGTTTTCCGCGCTGGACCCGCTCATTCGCGTCGACATGCAGACCGTGCTGCTCGACCTGCAGAAGGAGATCAAGAAGACGATCGTGTTCATCACCCATGACCTTGACGAGGCGCTGAGGCTCGGGGACCGCATCGCGATATTGCGGGACGGGGAAGTCGTGCAACAGGGCACCGGGCAGGACATCGTGATGAACCCGGCCAACGATTACATCGCCAGTTTCGTCCGGGAAGTGAACCGCGCCCGCGTCATCAATGTCGAGACGGTCGCTACCGCGCTGAATGCTTCAACTTGTGACCTGAAAATCTCGGTGGCAGCCGGCGCGAAACTGGAGGAAGCGGCAAGGACGATGACGCTGGCTCGGGAAAATGAGATCGCCGTTGTCGATGCCGGCGGTCAAGCCATAGGTGTCTTGACACTCCCTCAGGCGGTTCACGCCATGGTCAATTCGCAAGTGGCCTGCTCAACGCCCGGCGCAAAGAAAGTCGCGTAAGCAAAACAGGGAAATCCAGGAATGAGAACCTCAGAGGTTTGACGCCGTCCGGATCGAAAAGTCCGACAGCGGGCAGGAGGCCGATCTTTCAAGGATCGATACTTCGCAACTGCACCAAGGCGACGTGCTGGTGGAGTTCGCGTGGTCGACCCTGAATTACAAGGACGCTCTGGCAATCACCGGCGCCTCGCCGGTGGTAGGCCGGTCGACCTTTATCGAAGGAGCGTGGGCGGGAGCGATTGACGTGGCAGGCGAAGTGGTGCTGGCCAATGTGCCGGCTTCGATGCGCTATCGCGGTGTCGCCGCCGCATACGGACTGGCGGGTGGGATGGAAGTACCCACGACCGTCGCGCCCTTCATCTTGCGCGCTGTGACGCTTGTCGGGATCGACAGCGTTGTGTGTTCAAAACCAGAGAGGTTGATCGCCTGGCAACAACTCGCGCACGAACTCGAGATGGCGAAACTCGATGCAATGACGACGGAAGTCCAACTCGCCGATGTTATCGCGATGGCACCGCGATTCCTTGAGGGTACGGTGCGCGGTCGTATTTTAGTGCCGGTTAACCCGCAAATCACCGGGTCAAGAACTTCGCGCGAACCCGGTTTGTTGAACCATTCTCATGGTGGCCCCTTCAATTACTCCCCCATGCCCCCATCAGCATCTCAAGAAATCTCTCTGCCGCCGGCGACAAGATGCCGCCGCGACGGCGCACCACGCCGATTGTACGTGATATCTCGGGATTGCGGATGGGGCGGGTGATCAAGAACGGATGGTCTTCCTGCGGGGTTGCCATTCGTGGCAGGACCGAAATTCCGAGGCCGGCCTCCACCAAACCGAGTGAGGTGGACAGATGGGTCACCTCGTAGAACCAGCGCAGCTTGATGTTCGATTTTGCCAGGGCAGCGTCGAGCAGGGTTCTGTTACCACTCGATCGATGAACGGTAATCAGATGGTAGGGCTCAAGCTCTGCCCAGCCGACTGAGGGTTTGGCGGCGAGGGGATGATCCTTGCGCGCCGCCAACACGAAAGGGTCTTCCACAAGCCGCTCAAAGGTCAGGTCCGGATCCGACGTGCCCATGATATTTATGCCGAACTCGACCTCACCGCGTGCCACGGCTTGGAGGCCGTCGGTCGCCGGTAGGTCGAGGATGCGAAAGCGGATGTTCGGATACTCCTCATTGAACTGACGAATGACGGTCGGCAGGAAATAGAATGCTGCGGTAGGGAGGCATGCAATCGTTACCAGTCCGCCTCGATTGGTACCAACGTCGCGTACGGCGAACAATGAACCATCGAATTCCTCCAACATGCGTCGCACAAGCGGAATGAGTTCTGTTCCGAGCGCCGTCGACGACACATGCCTCGTCGTTCGCTCCAGGAGGGGCGCACCAATCGCCTGCTCCAGTTTTTGAATCCGGCGGCTCAGGGCGGGCTGCGACAGGTGCAGCGCATCGGCAGCGCGATGAAAGCTCTCCAACTCGACCACGCTCAAGAACGCCCGAAGGTCAAGGATTTCGCAATTAATGTTCATTGTGCATCAATTCCACGATTCTTAGCATTTCACAAATCAACCATGGTTCCGATAATTGGATCAAACGCGCCGATTGATACGGCGATGACATAATTCCGGTGGAAGCACAAGCGATGAACGACCTATTGGCGATCCCTTGCGTCCTGATGAGAGGCGGCACCTCGAAGGGTCCGTTCTTCCTGGCAAACGACCTTCCTGCGGACGCCGGCGAGCGGGACAAGATCCTGCTGTCCGTCATGGGCTCCGGCCACCCGTTGCAGATCGATGGCATCGGTGGCGGCAACCCGGTCACGAGCAAGGTGGCCATTGTCGGGCTTGCCACGATCCCTGGTGCTGACGTGGATTACCTCTTTGCCCAGGTGCGGATCGACCAACAGATCGTCGACACTTCGCCCAACTGCGGCAACATGCTGGCTGCGGTCGGCCCGTTTGCCATCGAGGCCGGTCTCGTTCCGGCCCGAGGCGAAACGACGCTCGTCCGGATCCATAACGTCAACACCGGCAAGGTGATCGAAGCCGACGTTCCAACGCCGAATGGCAACGTCTCCTATCTTGGCGAAGCGGCGATCGACGGCGTACCGGGCAGTGCGGCGCCGATTGCGCTGACCTTCATGGACGCAGGCGGCGCGCGTACCGGGCAGCTCTTCCCCACCGGCAAGCCTATCGATTGGATCGATGGTGTGGCTGTCACATGCATCGATTGCGCCATGCCGATGATGTTGGTCGAGGCTGGCGCGATCGGCGCAAGCGGCTTCGCGTCAGCGGCGGAACTCAATGCTGACAAGGAATTGCTAGGACGGCTGGAAAAGCTGCGCATCGCTGCTGGCGCACGGATGGGCCTTGGCGACGTGCGGAACCAGGTAACCCCTAAGCCCGTGCTCATTTCGAGGCCTAAGTCGGGAGGGGACATCAACGTGCGCTATTTCATGCCGAATCAATGTCACCCTTCGCTGGCGACGACAGGTGCCGTGGGGATTGCCACGGCCTGCATCAATGAAGGCACCGTTGCTTCCCTTCTCGTCGGCACGCGCAAACCACCGGTGGTGCTTTCGATTGAGCACCCGAGCGGCCACCTCGACGTCAAGCTTTATGAGAGGGACGGCAAGGTCGTTGCCGGCATCCTTCGCACCGCCAGGCGGCTGTTCGAGGGACATGTTTTTGCAAAACCTGTCACGCAACTCGGTTGCGCGGCATAATGATCGTGGCCGCCGGGAGGGTGCCACCAACAGGAGGAGAATATCATGCACAAGCTCATGCTCGCCCTCGCGGCAACCGTCGCCTTTGCCGGTTCGGCGTTGGCGGATCCTGTCCGCATCAGCGTCGGTTCTTATAATCTCAACAATCTCCCCTTTCCGGTCGCCCAGGGGCTCGGCCTTTATGAAAAGGAAGGCCTGGAGGTGACCGTTGAGAACTTTGCATCGGGCGGGTCGAAGACGCTTCAAGCGCTTGTTGCCGGCTCTACGGATATCGCCGTCGGCTTCTACGACCACACCATCCAGATGCAGTCGCAGAAGAAGGCTGTCGTGGCCTTCGTGCAGCTCGCCCGCAATTCCGGTCTCGTGCTGGCTGGCGGCAAGAACAGCACGTTCGACCCGGCAAAACCAGAAACGATCAAGGGCGCAAAAGTCGGGATTACCTCGCCGGGCTCGTCTTCCGATTTCTTCGTCCGCTACTACCTGCAACGCAACGGCCTGTCCGGGGATGACGTCTCGCTGATCGGCGTCGGCTCCGGGTCTGCGGCCGTCGCGGCCCTTGAACAGGGCAAGGTCGACCTCCTCGTCAACTACGACCCGGCAGCGACCTTCATCGAGGCCAAGGGCGTCGGCAAGATCCTGATCGACGGGCGCAGCGACGACGGTGCCAAGGCGATCTATGGCGGGATTTACCCAACCTCCGTCCTCTATGCCACGCAGAGCTATATCGAGGAAAATCCGGAGACCATCCAGAAGGTCACGAATGCGACGGTCAAAGCGCTCGAGTGGATGAATAGCCACTCCGCGGAAGAGATCGTCGACAAGCTCCCGAAGGAATTCATCTCCGGCGATCGTGAGACCTACATCAAGGCGGTCGAGAACGCGAAGGCGATCTTCTCAAAGGACGGGCGCATCAACGAGGAAGATATCAAGACTCCGCTCGCGGTCCTGATGAGTTTCAACGAAAAAGTCGCTGCGGCTGAAATCGACCTTACGAAAACCTACACGAACGAGTTCGTCGGCAAGGTCGCGAACGTCGCTGCCAACTGACAGGAGGAGGTCATGGCATTGGCCGTAGTAAAACCCGCACCCCCGACGGACAACCCTCATCAAGCAAAGTCGATGGTCGCCCTCGACTCGGTGACCATGGCCTTCGGCGCCTACGTGGCCGTGCAGGATGTGAACCTGAAAGTCTCCGATGGCGAGTTCCTCGCCATCGTTGGCCCCACCGGCTGCGGCAAGAGCACAATACTCAATGCGATTGCCGGCCTGCTGAAACCAGCGAGTGGCACCGTCTCAATCGATGGTCAGCCGGTGCGCGGGATCCAGAACGACATCGGTTATCTCTTCCAGCAGGATGCTTTACTTCCGTGGAAGACCGCGATCGAGAACGTGGAACTCGGTCCCATGTTCAAGGGTGTCGGCGCTACCAAACGTCGCGAGCAGTCGATGAGATGGCTGGCGAAAGTCGGCCTGAAGGGGTTCGAGCATCGCTATCCGCATCAGCTTTCAGGTGGTCAGCGCAAGCGCGTGCAGATGGCCCAGGCGCTGATCACCGGCCCCAAGGTCATCCTGATGGACGAGCCCTTCTCGGCGCTCGACATCCATACCCGCCACCTGATGCAGAATGAGTTGTTGCGGCTTTGGCAGGAGGAACGGCGCGCCGTGGTGATGATCACGCACGACCTCGAGGAGGCAATTGCCCTCGGCGATCGGGTCGTCGTGCTTGCCGCCGGACCGCGATCGCGGGTGATCGACAGCTTCCCCGTCGATCTCGAACGCCCGCGCGACGTCGCCGAAATCAAGCTCGATCCACGCTTCCTGGATCTTTATCGCAACATTTGGTCGTCGCTGCGCGGCGAAGTGGAGAAAAGCTATGAACGCCATGACTGAACGCTTTGTCCAGGCCGTGCTGCTGGTGACGGTTGTCGGCGGCTGGCAACTCGGTGTCGCGGCAGGCGTGATCGACGTCTTCTTCTTTCCGGCGCCTGTCGATATCTTCAACCAGGTTGTCTCCTGGGTGATGGATGCCAGCTTCTATAGCCATGTGGCGATCACCCTGACGGAAACCGTGCTCGGATATCTGGTCGGAACGGCACTTGGCGTGGCGGCCGGCGTTTGGCTCGGTCTCAGCCGTTCGGCCGCGCGCATTCTGGATCCTTTCATCAAGGGCCTGAACGCAATTCCCCGTGTCGTGCTTGCACCAATCTTCGTGCTGTGGCTTGGCCTCGGTCTGTGGTCCAAGGTGGCGTTGGCCGTGACGCTGGTGTTCTTCGTTACCTTCTTCAACGCGATGCAAGGTGTCCGCGAAGTTAACCCGGTGGTGCTGTCGAACGCCCGCATTTTGGGAGCCAAGCGGTCGGACCTGCTGCGCCACGTCTACTTCCCGGCGGCGGCAAGCTGGATCCTCTCCTCCCTGCGGACATCGGTCGGCTTTGCCGTTGTCGGGGCGATCATCGGCGAATACCTCGGCTCTTCGGCTGGCCTTGGCTATCTCATCGCTCAGGCCGAAGGCAATTTCGATGCAGTTGGCGTCTTTGCCGGAATTCTCATCCTCGCCATCTTCGTCCTCATCATCGACAGCGTCCTAGACGTAGCAGAGAAACGCCTCATCAAGTGGCGTCCGAGCGCATCCGAACGCCCGGCTTGAGCGGACCTTTGGCCCGGCACTCGTCAAACCTATCGACGCGCGTTCTCCCTTTCGGTCATGAAGGGAGAACGCTGCGGCATTCGACACAATTCCGCAACCGGTGCACAGGCGGGCGTCCTCAAGGGGCGCATAGGGGAACCTGGGCGCCGTTGGTCACCGGACTCGCTCGAAGCCTTCGGCAGTCGATGCATCCTTCGTAGATGGACGCGGCGAGAAGCTCAGCCGCCTTGATGGGGAGCATAGGACCATATCTCGTCAAAGGCCACTGGGACCAGTAAAGCGAGCTCCCGCTCAAGGCCGGAGCCACCATTCAGGCAATTCGCCTTGTCGTGGGGTCGCAAGCGGTCGTCGCCAAGCTGATCGCCAATGACATGTTTCGGCCGCATTCCGGATCGGCGGAATCTTTCTTTGCAATGAGTATCGCAACGTTCAACTGCAATCGGGTCGGTGAACTAACCGAAGCTGCAACTGATTACCCCGCTACATTGTATATCTCGGCAAGGTCGCGTAGATCCCAGTTCCCGCCAGACAACACCGCACAGACTTTTTCATCGGGCTTGACGTCTATGCTGCCCGCCAGCAGTGCTCCGACGCCAATCGAGGCGGCTGGTTCAGCGATCAATTTCGCATCCTTAGCAAGAGCACGCATCCCGGCGATGATGTTCTCGTCTTCAACAAGAACAATCTCGTCCACATACTTTTCGATAATCGGATACGGGTTTTGACCCGGAACGCTTATCCTCAAGCCATCCGCAATCGTGTTCTTCAAGGGAAGCGATGTGCGCTCCTTGTTGATCCGGCTGTGAAAATACTTCGGCGTCAAGGCAGGCTCTGCCCCGACAACGCGCACCGATGGTTTCGTTTCTTTTATGGCGGTAGCGATTCCCGAGATTAGGCCTCCGCCGCCTACGGGAACAATGACCGTATCTACACCGTCCAGGTCCTGCAGTATTTCACACCCGATCGTTCCCTGACCGGCCATCACGATGGGGTCCTCAAAAGCGTGAACAGCCGCGTATTTGTTTTCCTCAGCGATTTCATACACCCTTTTCCATCTGGCGGCGGTGTCGCCATCGAAAAGAATGACTTCTGCCCCGAGGGCTTTTGTATTTTCGATTTTGATTTTGGGCGTGGTGACCGGAAGCACCAATATTGCTCTTACGCCCAACATCCTGGCAGCATAAGCTAACCCTTGGGCATGGTTGCCCGACGACGTCGCAATCACGCCGTTTGCGATCTCTTCTCTCGAGAGCGAGAGAGCCTTGTTCAGGGCGCCGCGAATCTTGAAGGCGCCAGTAATCTGCAGGGTTTCGGGTTTGAGATAGAGCTGACAACCAACGGACTTCTCGATTTTGTCCGCACGCAACAGCGGCGTGTGCCTGACGTGCGGTCTCAGCCGTTCCTGAGCTTCACGGATGTCCTGAATGGTGGGGTAATTGCGCATGGTCCTCACTCAAAAAACTGAAAGAAGGTGCCGACGCTATTGGCGATGCCGTTCTGATAGATTTTGCTGGCTGTCGTATTGTCTTGTATGGCCATCCCCGTGGAATCGAAAATCGTGATTTCGTCATCACTTTCTCGTCCCGGCTTCCTTCCCAACAGTACCTCGCCGATTTCGCCATGGATGTCGTCTTTGGCGATGATGCTTTTGTTCAGCGGGTGCCAGGTCTCGCCCTTTTCGGCGCATTGCGCAATTGAGTCGACGACTACTTTTGCGTTCCTGAATATCTCTGGATCCAGTTCTTGTTTGCCGCGTTGATCCGTGCCGATTGCAACGATGTGTGTGCCGGGCTTCACCCAATCCGCTTCCACAAGCGACCCTTTTCCGCGGGTCGTCGTAATCAGGATATCGGCCTGCTCAACGGCTTCTTTTTTGGAGTTCGCCATGATCACAGGAATGCCAAACTCGCTTTCGATGTCGGTCTTGTATTTGTAAAGCGTGTCCGCGTGACTGTCCCATGCGTGGATCTCTTCTATTTTCATGATCTCGTTGATCGCCCGGATTTGCATTCCGGCCTGATTTCCTGTGCCGATCGCTGCGATCGTCCTGGCGTTTTTCCTCGCCAGCGCTTTGACGGAAACGGCTCCAGCCGCCCCGGTTCTGAGGCCAAGGATCAAACTTCCATCCATAACGCAAATCAACGCACCGCTCTTGGCATCAAACAGGAGAATGGTCGCCATGCCATTCGGCACGCCGTGTGCCGTCGGGTTATCAACGAACCCTCCAGAAGAGGCTTTCATGGAGATCAATTCATTGGCCTTGTAGTAACCAAGCTTGAAGTCGATCTCCCCACGAGGCGACGGGAGATCTATTCCAATATAGTCAGGTTGTTCCACCTGATGACTGTTAAAGGCTTTGTATGCCTCTTCCACCGCGCCGATGACTTCTGTCATGCCGATTAGCCGCCTTACTTCATCCTTCTTAAGCAGTAGCGTTTTCATGCATGACCTCTCGATTTCTGGTTCATGGGATGCATCGGCACGGCACACCCTGGGCAGAAATCATCATAGTGGGAGAGCGGGGAGACTGGTGGCCGCATTCGCCGCGACCTGAAGCAGATTGTTTTGGATCGCACAGGGGCTTTGGCAGATGGTTGCGGCAGGCGTCCTTCGAGCTTAGGGGAAAATGCTAGAAGAGGCGCTTGCCCAGATTGGTCCCCATGCGGGGATCTCATCTAAAAGTCAGCGACTTGACCCCAGGCGGATTTTCGGAAGCGATCCGGATGGTAGGGGCGGGGATCGACGATCGGCTCGTTACCGGTCACGATGTCTGCGACCAAGTGGCCGGCGCCCGGACCGATACCGAAGCCGTGTCCGCTGAAGCCGGCGGCGAGGATGAGACCCGGTACGGCGGCGATTTCGCCGATACCCGGGACCCCGTCCGGCGTGCTGTCGATATAGCCCGCCCATGCGGCGGCGATGCTGGTGTTCTTCAGGGGAGGCAGGACGGCGAGCGCGCGCGAATGGGTGAGGCGAATGGTGGCCTTATCGACCGCGGGATCAAGGATGCGCATTCGCTCCATCGGCGTGGGGGCGTCCAGTCGCCAGCGGGCCAAGGTCTCATGGCCGGAGCGGAAGCCTTCAAGCCCGCCGGGTGCCAGGCTGCGCCAACGTTTGACGAACATCGGCAGAAATTGCGGCGAGAACCTGAGTTGCTGCGGGGTCGGGTCGACGCGGCCGCGGCCGCTGATGGCCAGTGTATAGCCGCCGTCGGCGCGGCGCGTCACCGAAACAGCGGCTGTATGCAGCGCATCCGGAAGGCCGACGGCTCCTGGCGAGACGGCGAGAATCGACGAACGGACAGACGCTTGGGGAAAGCGGATACCGAGCTGGCGGCAGAAGGAGGAGGCCCAGGCGCCGCCTGCGAGGACGGCCGTTTTCGTGCGGATGGTGCCATGCTCGGTGACGACACCGGATAGGCGACCGCTTTCTGTCTCGATGCCGCGGGCGGCGCAGGACTGGTGCACGGTGCCGCCAAGCTTCAGGATCGCACGCGCGACCACGGGTGCCGCGCTTGCCGGATCGGCGGTGCCGTCGGTCGGCGAAAAGACGCCGCCCTTCCATGGCTTGCCGGTTGCGCGGCCGCGCTCGGTCGCCTGGGCGCTGTCGAGCATATGGGTGGTGACGCCGACGGTCCGGGCGAAATCGCGCCAGCGTGCCCAGCCGGCCAGTTCCTCTTCGCTATTGCTGAGGTAGAGCAGCCCGCCTCGGCGGAAACCGGTGTCCTCGCCGCTCTCGGCGGCGAAACGCTCCCAAAGATCGAGGCTCTTCGTCGCCATCGGCAATTCGCGGGCGTCCCGGTTCTGCTGGCGGCACCAGCCCCAGTTGCGACTCGACTGCTCGGCGCCGATCCGTCCCTTCTCGACGAGTGCTACCTTCAATCCGCGGCGGGCAAGATAGTAGGCCGCGAACACGCCGACAATGCCGCCGCCGATTACCACGGCATCGGCGTCTTCGGGCAACTGCGGCGTTGTGTTGATGAGTTTCAGCAGTGCGGGCATGGCGTGACCTCCGTTACGAGCATAGTCTAGCGGCTTTGGTGCAACGGCGTTGCCGGACTGCGACTGCGCGCAGCAGAAAATTCCGTCTTGCGGGAGCAATGCCGTCCTTTATGCTTTGTCCGATTGTGCCGAACGAAATCGACATGTCTCTCCAGTGTGTTAAGGTCATCGCTGGGAAGGTCGCGGCACAATCTGCTGCCCCGTGGCCACATCAGCGAGGGGAAGGCGCGCCATGAAACTCGACCGGATCGACATCAAGATTCTATACGAACTGCAAAAGAATGGCCGCATCAGCAATGTGGAACTCGCTGAATTGGTCAACCTCTCGCCGAGCCCCTGCCTGATGCGGGTGAAGAAGTTGCAATCCGAGGGTTACATTGAGGGCTATTCGGCGCAGATCAACGTTAGCAAGCTCGGGCCGACTCTGACGGTATTCACCGAAGTTACGCTGAAAAACCATAGGCAGATCGACTTTGCCCGGTTTTTGGCGGCGATAGACAAAGTCGACCAGGTGATCGAATGCCATCTGGTCTCCGGCGGCTACGACTATCTTGTGAAGTTTGTCACCGCCGGCATCGGCGAGTACCAGACGATCATGGAGCGCCTCACCGACATGGACGTCGGCATCGACAAATATTTCAGTTTCGTCGTCTTGAAGTCGCCGATCGTCAAGGCTCATATGCCGCTGACCAGCCTGTTCCGGCTGTAGGATGCTCCGCGCCGCTCGCACAGATTGGTGTGCGTCTTGGGAAACGGGAAGCCCGGTATCGCCGCGAGTCTCCTTCGCGCCGGTCAAGGCTAAAACCGGCTGGCAGGCCGAGGAGTGGTGTCTCGGGAGCGCGCCGGCGCCTTAGCGCCGGCAATAAGCCCGGACCAGCTCCGGATCCTGCTCGAGCGTGTCGAGCCAGGCGGGATCGAGTTTCGGTACCGATGAAAAGAGCAATTGCGAATAGGGATGCTCAGGTGTCTTGACCTTCGCCGGCGTGATTTCCTCTACTTTTCTGCCGCCATACATCACGACGATCTCGTCACAGATCGCTTCCACCACCGAGAGGTCATGGCTGATGAAGATGTAGGAAAGACCGAGCTCGCGCTGCAGTTCCTTGAGGAGATCGATGACGGCGGCGGCGACCACCGTATCGAGCGCCGAGGTGATTTCGTCGCAAAGGATCAGCTTCGGGTCGGCGGCAAGCGCCCGGGCGAAGTTGACGCGCTGCTTCTGGCCGCCGGAAAGCTCGCCCGGGCGGCGATGACGCAAGTTGCGCGGCAGACGCACCATGTCGAGCAACTCGTCGATGCGTGCGCTGCGCGCCTTGGCATTCATCCCGTGATAAAAAGTAAGTGGCCGGGCTAAGATATCCTCGACGGATTTCGCCGGATTAAGCGCCGTATCGGCGTATTGGAAGACGATCTGCATTTCGCGCAGTTCATCCCGCGAGCGCTCGCGGGCGCTGCGACCGAGTTCCTTACCCTCGAAGACGATCTTGCCTACAGTGGCCGGCAATATGCCGGCGATGGTGCGAGCGAGCGTCGACTTGCCGCAGCCGGACTCGCCGATGATACCGAGGTTGCGCCCTTTCTCCACCTTGAGACTGACATTTTCGACAGCGCGCACGAGCGGCAGGCCGTCGGCCTGGGCCTGGCCGTAGCCTGCGATGAGATTTTCGATTTTGAGCAACGGGGCCGGACCATTCTCGGCCGCGCTCGCAGCGCCGCGAGGTTTCGGCTCGAAGGCGGCGAGCAGCTCCCGCGTGTAGGGGTGCTTCGCGCCGTTGAGGATCTCTTCGGTCGCGCCGATCTCCTTGGTCTCGCCGCCCTTCAAGACGACGATCCGATCGGCGATCTGGGCGACCACGGCGAGATCGTGCGAGACGTAAACGCCAGCGATGCCGCCTTTCTTCATGACCGACTTGAAGGCGCGCAGCACCTCAATCTGCGTCGTCACGTCGAGCGCTGTGGTCGGCTCATCGAAGATGACGAGCTTCGGGTCGCCGATCAGCGCCATGGCGGCCGAAAGGCGCTGCAACTGGCCGCCGGAAACCTGGTGCGGATAGCGGCTGCCGATCGTTTCCGGCTCAGGCAGCGACAACGCCCTGAAAAGCTCGACGGCGTGGAGGCGCGCCTCGTCGGCCGACATGAGCCCATGAATTCGGGTGACCTCGATTACTTGGTCCATAATCGTGGCGGCCGGGTTGAATGCGGCGGCGGCGGATTGCGGCACATATGTGACCTCGGTGCCGCGCACCCTGGCGCGCTGCTTTTCGCTGAGTGTCACCATGTCCTTTCCGGCGACGGAGACGCTGCCGGCGGAGATGCGGCAACCGGGGCGGGTGTGGCCCATCAGCGTGAGCGCGATCGTCGTCTTGCCGGAGCCGCTTTCGCCGATCAGCGCCACGATCTCGCCCTCGGCGATGTCGAAGCTAACGCCGTTGATGATCTCGACGCGCCGGCCGGAATCGGTGGTGGCTTCGACTTTCAGGTCGCAGATTTCTACGAGATTGACCATCATTCGCTCCGATCGCGGATCTTCTTGGGCAGGTTGTCGATCAGCAGGTTGACGCTGATGGTGAGGCTGGCGATCGCAAAGGAGGGAGCCATCACCGCCGGTGCGCCGAAGGGCAGGCCGCCGATGTTCTCGCGCACGAGAGCCCCCCAGTCGGCATAGGGCGGCTGGACGCCAAGACCGAGGAAGGACAGGCCGGAAAGCAGCAGAACGATGAAGACGAAGCGGATGCCGAGGTCGGCAAGTACCGGTCCGACGATGTTCGGCAGGATTTCCGCGCGGATGAGATAGAGCGTGCTTTCTCCGCGGATACGGGCGACGGTGATGAAATCCATCGCGTTGATATTGACGGCAAGCGCGCGGGCAAAACGATAGGCGCCGGGGATATAGATCACCGACAGCGTCAGGATCAGCACGGGAATCGACGAGCCGACGGCAGCGACGACCACAAGGCCGAACAGCTTGCTCGGGATCGAGTTGAGGGCGTCGAGGAAGCGGCTCAGCACCGTGTCGAGCCAGCCGCCGGCGACCGCTGCGATCATGCCGAGCATCACGCCGCTGAAGCAGGCGATCGTAACTGCCGCAAGCGAGATGCCGACCGTGTAGCGGGCGCCCATCAGGATTCGCGAGAACATGTCGCGGCCGAGATAATCGGAGCCAAGCCAGAAGTCGCGGCTCATCGGGCCGAAGTAATCGAGGTCGACGATCTCGCCGACAGGGTAGGGGATGATCAGCGGCGCGAAGATCGCGATCAATGCCCAGAAAAGGATGATCGAGAGGCCGACCATGCCGATGATGTTGAAGCGATAGCCGAGCCGGGTTCCGGAAATCCGGTCAGACTTGGTCTCAGAATTGGTCATTGTCATCGGAGCCTCGGATTGGAAAGGATGGCTATGAAATCGGCGGTCGTGATCAGGAGCAGGTAGCCGAGGCAGAAGATCATCGCGCAGCTCTGGATCAGCGGCAGGTCGCGGGTGGCGACGGCGTCGACCATCAGCTTGGCAATACCTGGATAGTTGAAGATCGTCTCGACAATGATGACGCCGCCGAGCAGGTAAGAAAGCGAAAGTGCGACTGCATTGACAATCGGCCCCAGAGCGTTCGGCAGCGCGTGCCGAAACACGATGCGCGGCCTCGAAGCGCCCTTGAGTAACGCCATCTCCACATAGGGCGTGTTGAGCGTCTCGATCACGGCTGCCCGGGTCATGCGGATCATTTGCGCCGAGATGACGAAGGTGAGGGTGATCACCGGCATGGCATAGATACGCAGGAGGTCTGTCAGCGACGTGACTTCGTTCGCAAAGGACAGCGCCGGTAGCCATTTCAGATAAACGGCGAAGATCAACACCGCGGAGGTCGCAATCATGAATTCCGGCACGGAGATGACGCCAATCGTCAGCACGGTGACGACGCGGTCGTAAAGCGAGCCGCGTAGCATCGCCGCGGTGATGCCGAGCGTCAGCGCGATCGGCACGGAAAAGAGCGCGGTGACGCCCGCGAGCTGCAGCGTGTTGATGAAGCGCCCGCCGATGAGATCGGCGACCGGCATCTCATTGGCATACGAGGTGCCGAGGTCGCCTTGCAGCAAACCAGCGACCCAGCGTAGGAAACGGACGATTGCCGGGTCGTCGAGATGCATGGCCTTGCGCAGACCTTCGACTGCCTCCGGCGTGGCGGCCTGGCCAAGCAGGATCGTCGCTGTGTCTCCCGGCAAGAGCGTCGTTGCGAAGAACACGGCGAAGGAGACGATCACCAGCGTGATCAAGGCAATGAGCAATCTGCTCAGGACGAGCGATAGGACACGGTTGTTCACGCGCGTTCCCTTTCGGCGTTCGAGATATCAAACCATAAGGATCGGGGCGCAGCGGCGCGGCTGCAACCCCGATCGTTCGCTCATCAGGCTTCGAGCCAGACATATTCCGCGAAGGCATAGCCCATCTGGCCGCCAAGCGGGTTGGCTTCCAAGCCCTTGAGCTTGGCGGTGATCGCGTCGACATTGGAGATATAGGCCGGGATGATAGTGCCGGCGTCGTTTGCGACCATCACCTGCATCTCATTGTAGATCGCTTTGCGCTTCTCCTGGTCGAGCGAACCGCGCGCCTCGATCAGCATCTTGTCGAACTTCTCCGACTTGTACTGGCTTTCGTTCCACGGCGCTTCCGTAGTGTAGAGCAGCGAGAACAGGATGTCCGGTGTCGGGCGCGGATTGATGTTACCGAAATGGATCGGCGCCTTGAGCCAGTAATTGTCCCAATAGCCGTCGGCCGGAACGCGCTGAACGTCGAGCTTCAGCCCGATCTCGGCAGCGGAAGCCTGGATGATCATTGCCATATCGATCGACGAGTTCGCCGCCTCGGATGCGATCACCGGGATCGACTGACCGAAAACCCCGGCCTTCTCGAGATGGAATTTCGCTTTTTCCGGATCGAAAGCCCGCGGCTTCAGGTCGCCATTATGATAGAAGTTTGCCGGCGAAACCGGCTGGTCGTTGCCGACTTCTCCGAGGCCGCGAAGCGCCGACTTGACGATCTGCTCGCGGTTGACGAGGTACTTCATACCCTCGACGAAGTCCCGTTTGCTACCGGGCTCCAAGTCCATTCGGATGTTGAGATTGGTGTAGTTGCCGGAGGTGGTTTTCGAGAGCACGAAACCGTCGCCTTGGGCCTCGACCAAGCGCATGGAGCGCGGGTTGATCGTAGCGGCGAGATGGATGTCGCCCGAGAGCAGTGCGTTGACGCGCGAGCTATCGTCGCTAATCGCGAAGTACTCGAAGGAATCGACATTCGGGCCGGACTTCCAATAGTTCTTGTTCTTGATACCGACCGAGCGCACGCCGGGCTCGAAGACTTCTCTCACGAATGCGCCGGTGCCGTTGCCCTTGGAAAAATCCGTCGTGCCGTCGGCCACGATCATGAAGTGGTGCATCGACAGGATGGTCGGCAGATCGGCGTTCGGATTTGCGAGCGTGATCTCGACCGTCTGCTTGTCCACAGCCTTGAAACCCGTCATCTGCGCGGCGATCTTCGCGACCTTCGAGCCGACGGATGGATCGAGATGGCGTTTCAATGAGAAGACCACGTCGTCGGCGGTCAACGGCTTGCCGTCGTGGAAAGTGACGCCGCTCCTCAGTTTGACCGTCCAGGTCTTCGCGTCCTTGGACTCGATCGCCTCGGCGAGTTCCATCTGCGGGGTGCCGCTCTTATCGAGGAAGGTGAGACGGTTGTAGAAGGAGCAGCAGCGCACATAGTCGGTGGAGAGCGATGCCTTGGCCGGGTCGAGCGTGTCCGCGGTCGAGGACGACCAGCCGGCCGCCTTGAGCGCGCCGCCGGAGACCGGCGTTGCAGCAACCGCGTTGGAGGCGCGGCCGAGCACGAGACCGCCGGCGGAGAGAGCAGCGCCGCCCGCGAGCATCATCTGCAGCAGTTCACGGCGTGTAGCGCCGCGGCGGATGGCGTTTTCGACCAGGGCGTCGTCGGATCTGGTCCAATTGGTGATCTTGTCGTTCATGTCATTCCCCTTTTCGTTGTTGACGGGCTGCCCGCCTTCCGTGGGCTTAGACCCAATCCGGTGAACTGGTCAGCTACGTGCGACGGCCACGGCATCGGCAAGGCCGGCCATGGAAGTGAAGTGGTAGTCGGGCTCGGTGAACTCGCCCGGCGCTATGGTGCCGCCGTAACCTTTCTGCGCGTGGCGCCGCTCGATCCAGCAGTTGGTCAGCCCAAGCTTCCGCGAAATGCCGATGTCGTGGTACTGGCTCTGGGCGACGTGCAGGACGTCGTCCTTCGAATTTCCTTCCGAGGCGATGAAGTCGAAAACCTTCTGAAAGAAGGCGGGGTCAGGCTTTTCAGTACCGGTATCGTCGGCGGTGAAGGCGGCGTAGAAGGGATTGCCCAGTTCCCTGGCGAAGAAATCAAAGGCCCAGCGGCGGGCATTGGTCATCGCAATGAGCCGATAATCCGTTGCAAGGCTCGCCAGCGCTTCGGCGCTGTCTCCGAAAGCCTTCCAGTTCCCAGCGGAATCCCTGAGACGCTCGCCGTGTTTCCGCTCAGCCGGTAGGCCCAGCTTCGGCGCGATTTCAAGGTAGACGCGCACGAGGTCGTCCGGAAAGAGGTCGGCGTCCTTGGAATAGCGCGCCGCTCGATAAAAGCTCAGCGCCTCCTCGCCGTCAATCGTGACACCAGCCACGGCGGCGATGTCGGTGAGACAATTCTTGAGACCGCCTTCGAAATCAATCAGCGTGCCGACGACGTCGAAGGTCATGTACTTGAATTCCGGAAGGCTCTTGCGCACGTCAATTCCCCAGTTTCTCGCGTCCCGAGCGGAACGCCGGCTTCTTGAAGAAGAATATTCTGTTCCCGTCGGCGGGATGTTTCCCCCGCTCTTGCTGGAAAGGCCGCATATACTGGGATCCGGCCGCTTCCTTGAATTGAGTTTGGCAGTTGTGCCGCGTTAGAGTCTCCGAAAAGGCGCCACAGCGCGGCACAAAATTTCGAATATGGCGGTTTCGCGATATATCGCGTCAGTCGTCCATCAGGCCCTCAAGGCCTGGCGAACATCCGGGTCTTCCAAGGTCTCGTCCAACGTTTGGCGGGTGCGCTCGACGATAGCGTCGATCTCCGCTTCGGTGCAGCAGAGCGGCGGCGCGTAGCCCAGCACGCCATTGGCGAAGGCGCGAATGACGAGGCCGTTTTCCCAGGCACGGTCGAAGATGCGGCGCGCCGGCTCCGCGGCTGCCGGCAAGGAGGTCTTGTTCACTTTGTCGACGACGAGCTCGACGGCGGCCAGCATGCCGCGGCCGCGCACATCGCCGACAAGCGGATGGTCCCTCAGGCTCTCGAGACCTTCCATCAGCCGAGCACCGGCCGTGACGCCGTTTTCCAGGAGGCCGTTCTCGTAAAGCCTCAGCACCTCGAGGCCGACAGCGGCGCTGACCGGATGTGCCGAATAGGTATAGCCGTGTCCGACGGCCGAAGCGCCGGCGCCGTCGGCAATCGTTTGGTAGACGTGGTCGGCCATGAAGACAGCTCCCATCGGCACATAGCCGGATGTGAGGCCTTTGGCCGTGGTGATGAAGTCCGGCACGATCTCGTCCTCGCTTGAGGCAAAGAGCGGTCCGGTGCGACCGAAGCCGGTGATCACCTCGTCTGCAACAAAGAGGATGCCGAGCTCGCGGCAAAGTTCGCGCATCGCCTTCATCCAGCCCTTGGGTGGCACAAGCACGCCGCCGGAGCCCTGAATCGGCTCTGCATAGAAGGCGGCGACACGCTCGGGACCGATTTCCCCGACCTTGCGCCGGAGAGCGGCCAGCGAGGCCTCGATGATCGCCTGCGGGTTCTCTCCCACCGGATTGCGATAGGCATAGTGAGACGGAATCTTATGCTGCCAGTCGAAGGGAATCCCGAAGCCGGCATGGAAGGCCGGCAGCGCCGTCAGGCCGGCGCCGACGGTCGACGAGCCGTGATAGCCTTGCTCCACTGAAATAAACTGATCGCGTTGCGGCTCGCCGCGGGCAATCCAATAATAGCGGATGAAGCGGATCGTGCTGTCGACGGCGTCGGAGCCGCCGAGCGTGAAAAAGACGTGGTTGAGGTCGCCCGGCGCGCGCTCGGCGAGTTCCGAGGCGAGGCGGATCGCCGGCTCGGAGCCGAGCCCGAAATAGGCCGTCGCATAGGGAAGCTCGCGCATCTGGCGGGCGGCCGCTTCGACAATCGCTTCGTGGCCATAGCCGGCATTGACGCACCAAAGGCCGGCAAAGCCGTCTATCAGTTGCTTGCCCGAAGCGTCGGTGACCATCGCGCCTTTCGCCGAGGCAAGCACGCGCACGCCGAGTTTTTCATGGCCGCGATAGGAGGCGACCGGATGGATGAGGTGGGCGCGGTCGAGTTCGGTGAGGGAATTGCTGTACATAATGATCTCCGGATCAGCCGAATGCCTGGTTGGCGAGGGCGAAGGTGATGGCGGCGGGATCGACGGCGCGGTGAACTGGCGGCTTCATCATGGCGATACCGCCGCCGACATGGGCAAGTCCGTATTCGGCAAGCCAGGGCGAAAGGCCCGTGTCGGCAGTGGTATCAACTCGCAGAAAGCGGCCGGTTTTGACGGCGATGAAATGTTGAACGAGCGCCTTGGCGTCATTGAGGTTGCCGGCAACGATGGGGCCGACGACCTCGCCGCGGCCGAAGGCGCGCAAGGCTGCGAAACCGGAGACGCGACCGTCGCGGCGGATGACGGCGAATTCGCCAACCTCGGCCAGATAGGCGATCAGCGCCCCTCGGTCGGCACCAAAGGCAAGACGATCGAGCTCGGCGATCGCCTCGATGTCGGCGGCGACCGTCGCCTCGGCTACCGCTGGCGCGGCCATTTCTTTGGCGATCCCCTGGTGCTGCAGCACGGCACCGGTCATCTCGAAGCCAAGTTTTTCGTACAGAGGCATGCCCTCAGCCGTCGCCACGAGTCTAAGCGGACGATCGGCTGCCAAATCCAACGCGGCGTCCATCAGCTTGCGACCGAGGCCGCGGCCGCGCATCGCCTCGTCGACGATGACCATGTTGATCGTTGCGCAGTCCGACTCGTAAGGGGTCACGAATATAGTGCCGACGACCCGGTCGCCCTCAATCGCGACGACACCTTCGCTCATGGCTAGCGCCATCTGCCAGTCTTCAAGGCGATGTGGCCAGCCGGCTTGCCGAGAGAGCTTGACGGCGGCCTCCAGATGCTCCGGCCCGAAGACGGCAATATCGATCTGAGTTGTCTGCATGGCGTTTCCTTCACTTTCTGTCTGCAAGTCTGAAGGAGTGCTGGCCGGCAGATCGTCTGAAAGCTTTGGCTCGCGCGGTATCTTATTGCTTTACGCCTATCGGTCGCCGCATCTTATGCTGACAAGGAAGGAGCGCCGGGACGGCGCCGGGCCCGAAGGCACTGTTGACGATCAGCAGCCACGCAACCTTCTGCCAAAGCCGGCTCTCGATACGATAGATTCTGCTTCGAACGCCGCCAAATCAGGCGAGGCGATGGGAGGCGCTGCGCCTATGATCCTTACAGAATACCTGGTCCCGTTCTTTCAAGGATACGCACATGACAACGTTCCGTCCGAAATACATCACTTTCGACTGCTACGGCACGCTAACCAATTTCCAAATGGCAGAAGCTGCGCGCGACCTCTATGGGGAGCAGCTCGACGAGGCGAGCATGGTCGAATTCATTAAGAATTTCGCCGCCTATCGTCTCGACGAAATTCTCGGCGACTGGAAGCCCTATGCGGAGGTGGTGCACAATTCGCTGGAACGGACCTGCAAGCGCAACGGCATAAAGTTCCGCGATGAAGCTGCGAAGATGGTCTATGAGCGCGTCCCGACCTGGGGTCCGCATCCAGACGTGCCGGCTGGCCTCGCCAAGGTCGCCAAGGAGATCCCCCTAGTCATTCTCTCGAATGCGATGAATTCGCAGATCATGTCGAATGTCGAAAAGCTGGGCGCTCCTTTCCACGCGGTATACACCGCTGAACAGGCACAGGCTTACAAGCCGCGTTTCAAGGCCTTCGAATACTTGCTCGACATGCTCGGCTGCGGCCCCGAGGACATTCTCCACTGCTCGTCCTCCTTCCGCTATGACCTGATGTCGGCGCATGATCTCGGCATCAAGAACAAGGTCTGGGTCAATCGCGGCCACGAACCGGCCAATCCCTATTACGGTTATGTCGAGATCGCCGACATCTCTGCCCTTCCGGGCGTCGTCGGTCTTTAGAAAGGGCAATCCGCCATGAAGTTCCTGTCCTACTGGCACGACACCGCCCCGGCCTTTGCCGGGGCTGCTCAGGGGCCGGTCGATGGCCACTACGACGTCGCGGTGATCGGCGGCGGCTTCACCGGCCTTGGCGCCGCGCGGCAGCTCGCCAAGGCGGGTGCCAAGGTTGTCGTGCTGGAGGCGCAAAGGGTTGGCTGGGGTGCCTCCGGGCGCAATGGCGGGCACCTCAACAACGGACTTGCGCATAGCTATCTCGCTGCCAAGGCGGAACTCGGCAGGGAGCGGGCGATTGCGCTCTACAAGGCGTTCGACGCTTCGATCGACACGATCGAGGCACTGATCGCCGAAGAAGGCATCGACTGCAGTTTCCGCCGCGCTGGCAAACTGAAGCTTGCCTCGAAGCCCCAGCATTTCGAGGCGATCGCCCGCAACTTCGAGGCGGTCAACGCGGAGGTCGATCCCGATACGGCGCTTCTCAGCGCTGAAGATCTGATGCAGGAAGTCGGCTCGCCCTTCTTCGGGGCGATGCTCTCGAAGAAGAGCGCCATCATGCATATGGGGCGGTATGTCGTCGGACTCGCCGAAGCGGCCACCCGCCATGGCGCCAAGGTCTTCGAGAGCGCGGCGGTTACCGAGCATCGGCAGGCGGGCGGCCGGCACGCATTGAAGACCGCCCGCGGCAGCGTCACTGCGGATGCGGTTCTTGTCGCCACCGGCGCCTACACGCCTTCGACCTTCGGCTATTTTCGTCGCCGCATCATCGCCGTCGGCAGCTTCATCATCGCCACCCGACCGCTGACAGCGGCGGAGATCGCAACGACAATGCCGGGTAACCGCACCTGCGTCACGTCGATGAACATCGGCAATTATTTCAGGCTTTCGCACGACAACCGTCTAATCTTCGGCGGCCGCGCCCGCTTCTCGGCGAAATCCGACCAACGGTCGGACGCGAAAAGCGGTGCCATCCTCAAGGCGAGCCTAGCCGAGATCTTTCCGCAACTTGCCAATGTCGAAATCGACTATTGCTGGGGCGGACTGGTCGACATGACCAAGGACCGCTTCCCCCGCGCCGGTTATCAAGACGGGGTTTGGTACGCCATGGGCTATTCCGGCCACGGCGCGCAGCTTTCGACGCATCTCGGCATGATCATGGCGGACGCGATTCTCGACCGGCCGGACCGCAACCCGCTGAAGGGTCTCGAATGGCCGGCAGTGCCAGGACATTTTGGCAAGCCCTGGTTCCTGCCGCTCGTCGGCATGTATTACAAGATGCTGGACAAAGTCCAGTAGACAGCCCAGGTAAGGAAAAAGGGCGCGGACCGGACAGGTCCGCGCCCTTGCTTGTTTGGAAGATCTCGCCAGGTGTTCTGCTTGAAACGTGCAGCGGGTATTGCGAAAGAGTTGAAGCGCCTCGCGCGCGCTTGAGAGCGGGATGATGAAACACGGCGCCATTTCGCACGCATCCCGCTCTACTCCTTGAACCGATCACGTTTAAGGGTTCGGTTCGATTGAACCAAAGATCGTCGTGACCTACAGCCCGTCGCGTTCAATCGAATTCACGCGACGCGCCGTAGGTCCTTGTTTGTGAATGTCGTTTCCCCAAAAGCCCACACTTTTGGGCCACATGCATTAATCCAGGCCGCCGATGTGAAAGCTCTTCATCTCGAGATATTCCTCGATACCGACCTGGGCGCCCTCGCGGCCGAGGCCGGAATGTTTGACGCCGCCGAAGGGGGCGACTTCGGTGGAGATGGCGCCGGTGTTGAGGCCGACCATGCCGAATTCGAGCGCTTCCGCCACACGCCACGAGCGTTTCAGGCTTTCGGTGTAGAAATAGGCAGCCAGACCGAATGGCGTGCCGTTGGCCATGGCGATTGCCTCCTCCTCCGTCTCGAAGCGGAAGAGCGGTGCAACGGGACCGAAGGTCTCTTCGCTGGCAAGCAGCATCTCGGTGGTGGCGCCGGTGAGCACGATGGGCGCCGTATATTGTCTCCCCTCTGGCACGGAGATGCCGCGCGCCGAAACCTTTGCGCCCTTGGCAAGCGCGTCCTCGACATGGCGGTTGATCTTGTCGATCGCCGCCTCATTGATCATCGGTCCGATCGCATTTCCGGTTTCCGTACCGGGGCCAACCTTCATCGCACGGACGCGGGCGCCGAGCTTCTCGGCGAAGGCGTCGTAGACGCCGGCTTGCACCAGGATGCGGTTGGCGCAGACGCAGGTCTGGCCACCATTGCGAAACTTGGACGCGATCGCGCCTTTGACGGCGAGATCAAGGTCGGCGTCGTCGAAGACGATGAAGGGGGCATTGCCGCCGAGTTCGAGCGAGAGCCGCTTGACGCTGTCGGCCGCGCCTTTCATCAAGAGAGAACCGACGCGCGTCGAGCCCGTAAAGGAGATTTTGCGCACTGTTTCGTTCGCCATGAACTCGTTGCCGATTGCGGTCGGCGTTCCGGTGACGATGTTGATCACGCCGGCGGGAATGCCGGCGCGCTCTGCCAGAACTCCAAGGGCGAGCGCCGAAAATGGCGTGAATTCCGAGGGCTTGATTACCACCGTGCAGCCCGCCGCCAGGGCGGGTGCCACTTTGCGGGTGATCATTGCGTTCGGGAAGTTCCACGGCGTCACGATGGCGCAGACGCCGACTGCCTCCTTCAGAACGAGGATGCGGCGATCGGCAGTCGGAGAGGGAATGGTGTGGCCGCCGATGCGACGAGCCTCCTCGGCGAACCATTTGACGAAGGAAGCGCCATAACGGATCTCGAGGCGCGCTTCGTCCAGCGGCTTACCCTGTTCCATCGTCAGGAGCAGCGCCAGATCCTCAAGGCTTTCGATCATCAGCGTATACCAGCGCTCAAGCAGTGCGGCCCGTTCGGCATGCGTCTTCTTCTTCCACGGTCCGAAGGCGGCATTGGCGGCTGCGATGGCGGCGCGTGTTTCCTCTTCGCCCATGTCCGGAATGGTGCCGAGGCGTGTCTGGCTGGCCGGGTCGAAAACGTCGACGGTCTTGCCCGAGGCTGCGGCCAGCCAGGCTCCGTCGATGAAGCCCTCTTGCCGGAAAAGCTCCCTATCATCCAACTTCATTGTTTCTCTCCTCTAAAGATCAGTTGAGCGCGGCAAGCACCGCCGCCGTGATGGTTTCGGTTTTGTCTTTGCCCGGCACCGTGCCGATCCCGCGGGCGGTCGTTCTTTCGACCGCAGCCAGAACAATGCGCGCAGCGTCGCTTTCTCCGAGATGCTCAAGCATCATCGCGCCGGACCAGATGGCAGCTATTGGGTTGGCGATGCCGAGATGGGCGATGTCGGGCGCTGATCCATGCACCGGCTCGAACATCGAAGGGGCGCCGCGATCGGGATTGATGTTGGCTGAAGCCGCAAAACCGAGACCGCCCTGAATGGCGGCACCGAGATCGGTCAGGATGTCGCCGAAGAGGTTCGAGGCGACCACGACATCGAGGCTCTCTGGCGCCATCACCATTCGCGCGGCCATGGCGTCGATGTGATAGCTCGTCACCTCGACATCGGCATAGTCGGCAGCGAGCTCCCGCGTAATCTCGTCCCAGAACACCATGGAGTATTTTTGGGCGTTGGATTTCGTCACCGAAGCGAGTTTGCCGCGGCGTTGGCGCGCCTGCTCGAACCCGAAGCGCAGGATCCGTTCGACGCCCGTGCGCGTGAAGATCGAGGTTTCGACCGCGACTTCATCGACCGTTGCCTGATGCACGCGGCCGCCGGCACCGGAATACTCGCCCTCGGTATTCTCGCGGATACAGAGGATGTCGAAATTTTCCGCCTTCAGCGGACCTTGAACGCCCGGCAGCAGCCGGTGCGGGCGGATATTGGCATATTGCACGAAGGCCTTGCGGATCGGCAGGAGCAGGCCATGCAGCGAAACGGAGTCCGGCACCTCGGCGGGCCAGCCGACGGCTCCGAGCAGGATCGCATCGAAGCGGCGTAAGAGTTCTATACCGTCTGCCGGCATCATCGCGCCCGTTTCCTTGTAAAAAGCGCAAGACCAGGGAAAGGGCGTGCCGGTGAGCGAGAAGCCGGAATGCCTGGCAACGGTCGAAAGAACCTGCCAGGCCGCATCCGTTACATCCTGGCCGATGCCGTCGCCGGGGATGAGTGCGATCGAATAGGTTTTCATGGAAGGCTCCTAGAGGCTGATGAGAACGCTCTTGCTCTTGCGACTGGCTTGATAGGCTTCGCGTCCAAGGTCCTTGCCGATACCGGAGCGCTTGTAGCCGCCGGTCGGCAGGATGTGGTCGCGTGAGCGGCTGTAACGGTTGACCCAAACCGTGCCGGCCTGGAGCCGCCGCGTCAGCCGTAGGGCGCGTGACAGATCGCGGGTGAAAAGGCCGGCGGCCAGGCCGTAGGTCGGGTGATCGGCGAGCGCCACTGCCTCCTCTTCGTCGGCAAAGGTCTGCATGGTCAGGACCGGACCGAAGATTTCTTCGGTAATCGCTGGCGAGGAGCTGTCGCGCACGGCCATCAACGTCGGCTGATAGAAATAGCCGGGCGCATCCATTGGCGCGCCCCCGAACAGGCATTCGTCGCCCGCCGCGACGGCAGCCTCGAAGATGCCGTGGATGCGGTTCAACTGGCGCTTCGAGATGATGGGCGAGTATTCGCTCGCCTCGTCCCAGGTCGGCTCCGCCTTCGCCAATCTCATGCGTCTGACGATCGCCTCGGCGAGCGGCGCAGCAACGCTTTCCTCAACGATCAGGCGAGAGCCGGCGACGCAGGCCTGGCCGGCATTGGAAAGCATGCTTTGTGCGATCGCGGCGGCAGCCTTGTCGAGGTCCGCGTCGGCGAACACGAGTTGAGGACTCTTTCCGCCGAGTTCAAGCGTCATGGGCTTGACCCCGGTGCGAGCGACGTTAGCCATGATGGCCGAACCGGCGCCGGTGGAGCCGGTGAAACTGACCTTGGCGATGTCCGGATGGCCGGTGAGGGCCGTGCCGGTCACCGGACCATCGCCCAGCACGATATTAACGAGGCCAGCCGGCACGCCGGCGCGGATCGCGAGTTCGGCGAGATAAACGGTTGAAAACGGGGTCATTTCGGAGGGTTTCAAGACAACGGCATTGCCGGCTGCAAGCGCGGGGCCGAGCTTCCAGGCGGCCATCGAAACCGGAAAATTCCATGGGGTAATGGCGGCGACGACACCATAGGGCTCAGTCATGACCATGCCGAGACTACCGTCGTCGGTCGGCACGAGGTCGCTTCCTTCCTTATCGGCGAACTCCGCAAAGAATCGGATCTGCTCAGCGCTGACGGCGATATCGCCGGTGATTACGTGTCCGACCGGGCGGGTCGAGGAAAGCGCCTCGAGCTTGGCGAGGGTTTCCGCCTCCCTTTCGATCAGGTCGGCCCATCGTTGCAGCACGACTGTCCGCTCGCGCGGACGCACGCCGCCCCAGTTGCTAACCTTCAGCGCGTTCTTGGCGGTTTCGACAGCGCGGTCGACAAGTGCCTCATCCGCGAGCGGACAGCCAGCATAGGCTTTGCCGTCGGATGGACGATGCATGTCGATGACCCCGTCGGCAGGGATCATCCGGTCGCCGATGAAGTGACCGATAGGGAGGTGGACGGTGTCAGGGTCGAAACTCAGTGCCATGCGGATACCTCGGATAACTGCAGTCGAAGCTAGCAAAACTGAGGTAGTCGCTTGGTTTGTTGGTGGAGGTGGCGCGGCGGAAAACACCGTTTTGCAGCCGCCGCGCAGTGTATTGTTTGGCGGGGTCGGATAACCCCGCCCCGTCGCTCAAGCCATCACTGTCACGTAGATCTTGCGCACCGTCTCGATCGTCTTCCAGATGCCGACGAAGCCCGGCTTCATGACGAAGCTGTCGCCGGCCGTGTAAGTGACCGGCTCGCCGTCTTCGGGCGTGAGTTCGATAACGCCCGAAAGGATATGGCAGAACTCGAAGGTCTCGCCCTTGATCGAGCGCGTCTCGCCGGGCGTCGCTTCCCAGATTCCGGTGTGGATCATTTCGCCACCGGCGACATCCTGAGCCCATGTCTTGAAAGAGGGGTCGCCGGAAATGAGGCGCTCCGGAAGGGGACGGGACTCGCGCGGCGCGAAGGAGGGGTTGGTGTCGATGGTCTTCAGGAGCGACATGGCTTTCCTTTCCTGGGGTTGGAATTCAATAGCCGCGGCCGCGATCAACGAGCCCAACCGGTTCGAGACCCGAGCGGTGGCGTCTGATGTTCTCGATCACGGCCCTGGCGGCGGTTTCGGGTTGAGTCACGCTTGCTATGTGTGGCGTCAGCAGAACCTTCGAATGGCGCCAGATGGCATGGTCCGCCGGCAGCGGCTCGGGGTCGGTGACGTCGATGACGGCGCCGGAGAGATGGCCACTGTCGAGTGCGTCGAGAAGTGCCTGGTGATCGAGCTGCGGACCGCGGCCCACATGAACGAGTGCCGCACCGGTCGGGAGCTTGGCGAAGAGCGCGGCATCGAGGAAACCGCGCGTCTCGTCGGTTAGAGGAATGAGACAGATGAGGATATCGGTGTCGGCCAACAGATTGTCGAGACCGTCAGCACCGTGCAAGCATCTGACACCCTCGAGTTCGTGCGCGCTGCGGCTCCAGCCGGATAGGGAAAAGCCGAAGGGCCTCAACCGTTCGAGAACCGCGGTGCCGAGCATGCCGAGGCCGAGCACGCAGATGCGACGTTCCGACGCCTGAACCTGGTAAATGGCCTGCCAATGCTGGCTGCGCTGATGGTCCAAATAGGCCGGCAAGTTGCGATGGAGCGCAAGCACGGCAAGTGTCACATATTCCTGCATCATTCTGATGATGCCGTCCTCGACCATCCGCACGACCTTCACATGCGGCGGAACCGCCTCGATGCGGAACTGGTCGACACCGGCGCCGATCGAAAAGAGGATTTCAAGATTGCGATAGCGCGAGAGATCTTCCGGAACCGTCCAAGTGATCAGGTAGCGCACCGCATCCGGATCGACCGCCGCCGCATCCGTGACGAAAGGAACGTCCGGAAGCTCACGCGAAAAAGCTTCGGCGAAGATCGCACCGCGTTTTGCGTCGGAATTGAAGAGGAAGGTCATTGGGCGTCTCCGTCTTGATGCCTCAGGCGTGACAACGCTCACCGAGCCGCTCGATCATCGCCTGGCAGGCCGCGAGTTCGTCGATGAGGATGTATTCGTTCGGCTTGTGGGCGCGGTCGATTTCGCCGGGACCACAGATGATCGCGTCGATGCCGGCTCGTTGGAAAAGCCCGGCTTCGGTGCCATAGCTGACGGCGGGGAGCGGCTCGCGGCCGGTCAGTTCCTCCACAAGCGTCGCGAGCGGCGCATTGACGGGGAGAAAGAGCGCCGGATAGGCGCTAAGCTCTTGCCATTCGACTGCGAAGCCACGTTCCCTGAGTTTCTCTGCAGTCCCTCGCACGGGGCTTAGCAGGTTCGCCGGATCGACGCCGGAAACCGCGCGCGCCTCGAATTCCGCCTCGCAAGTCTCAGGAATGATATTGACTGCTTGGCCGCCCTGCACAGTGCCGATCTGGAGGGAAGAGTAAGGCGGCTCAAATACGTCTTCAAACGGGCCGCGGGTCAGCCGGTCAGCTTCTCCGATAGCAGTGGCAAGCACTTCTGCCATGGCATGGATGGCATTCAGCCCCTGGTCGGGGCGCGACGAATGGCCGGAGCGACCCTTGACGGTGAGTCTGGCGGCAGCCTTGCCCTTGTGGCCACGTATCGCGCGCAAACTGCTTGGCTCGCCGATGATCGCGCCGAGCGGCGTTGCGCAAAGTTCCGGCAGACGCGCGATCATATGCGGCACGCCGCGGCAGCCCGCCTCCTCGTCATAGGAGAAGGCGAGGTGCAACGGCCGGCGCAAGTGCATCTCGGCGAGCTTTGGCGCGACGGCGAGGGCGGCGGCCAAGAAACCCTTCATGTCGGTGGCGCCTCGTCCATACAGTCGGTCCGCCTCTTGCCGCAGACGGAAGGGGTCGCCCGTCCAGCCGCTTTCGGCCGCCGGAACGACGTCCATGTGACCCGACAGAATATAGCCCGGCACCTCTTTCGGACCGATCGTGGCGAACAGGTTAGACCGATCGCCTTCCGGGCCGGGAAGCAGGGTGACGGCGATGCCGTGGCTTTGCAGATAGTCGCGGATCCAGACAACGATGTCAGCATTGGGCATGCCGACGACGGTGGGGAAGCCGACGAGCTTTTCGAGTATTTCCACTGCCTGCATCTTGTCCTCACAGCATCCCGGTTCGCTGGGGTCAGCGTCGTCGACGATGCCTGGTACTTTAGAAGCCTGCCCAGGCTTTACATGCTGAAAGCGCGGCGGATTTGGAGGATTGTGTTGCGTCAGGCGGCCTCTCAAGTGAATTGTATCGAGCGAACCGTCTTAGTCTAATGGACAAGAGTTTTGGCCGCGGGCCGGTTGGAAGGCGGGCGAGACACGACGACGGCACGAACGGGAGGCAAGGGGTGGACGCACCGACATCCGAATCCAAGGTCATTGACAGTTTTGAGATGCGCATAGCCGGGATCGAGAGCGCCGATCTCGAGCAACTGCACGCGCTGTCGGTTTCCGTCGGGTGGCCGCTTCGCTCCGAGGACTTGCAGTTCCTGCGCGAGGTTGGCCGAGGCTATATAGCGCTTGACGAAATCGGCAGGCTGACAGGTTCGGCCATGTGGTTTCCGCACGGCGATGATTTCGCGACCATAGGCATGGTGATTACTTCGCCGCGGCTGCAGACAAACGGCGCCGGGCGATGGCTAATGGACCACGTGCTTTCGGACTGCCGGGGACGAGATCTGAGGCTCAATGCGACAAGGGCATCCCGCCGTCTTTATCATTCGCTCGGGTTTGAGCCCGTACGGACCATATACCAATGCCAGGGCATGGCCCGCCGGTCGACCGACTTTGTTACGGCAAAGGAGGAGCCGGTGGTTCGGCGACTGGAAGGGGAGGACCTTGCCGCTGTGGTTGAGCTGGATGCAGGGGCATTCGGCGTTTCGAGGGCGGCGCTGATCGGCAAACTCTTCGCACAATCCATAGGCTGCGGCTTGTTTTCCGGGGATCAGCTACGTGCTTTCGCGCTTTGCCGTCCTTTCGGTAGGGGGCATGTCATTGGCCCGGTCGTGGCAGAAAATGATGCGGATGCCATCGCCGTGATACGGCATCATGTCGCCGCCCACGAAGGTCAATTTCTGCGGCTCGACACACCGGTCGAGGCCGGCGCTTTCGCCACATTCCTCTCGCAAGCCGGCCTGACCGTCTTCGACACAGTGCTCGCGATGTCCCGGCAAGGTAAAGGCCGCGCGATCGTAGTACCAGGATCAAACCTCTACGGGCTGGCAAGCCACGCGCTTGGCTGAGCCTCTACGGCTGCCGGATCACACGCATTCAAGCCCGCAGCAACTTTGGTCCTCGGATTGGATGTCCCTGTTATTTCAGTCGAGTGCCGGCGCGCGCTCGATCACGAGGCGCAGGTTCTCCAGACAGCGAGGAAGCAGGCTCCATCGGATTGAAGATAACGGGGCGGAACCGTAATGTTTACGGGCTCTTTGCGGCGATAGTGGGGGGCGGCATCTGGCGATTGACGCTGAACATGGAAAAGACCCATGTCACTCACGTCAGTGTCGGCTTCGTCTTTCTGGGGCACCGGATCATTCGCAAGCGAGGGGCGCACGGGCGGATGTCCGTCATCACGACGATACCCAAGGAAAAGGCCAAGGGGTTTGTTCGCAGACTCACCGAAACCCTTTTCGGCAATCATAGTGTCAGCACGGTCGACATGATCGCCAGCCTGTACCTCCAGTTCGTGGGATGCGCGGCGTTCTGCAAGCTCACCGACTTCACGGCGTACGTATTCCAGCGCATCGACCATGTCGTGTTCTGGAAAATGGCGCATTGGCGCGGTTCAGCTGCGCCGTCGCCTTGCCGCTCACAGGCTATGGCGCCGATATCCTGGAAATGCTGGCGCTCTCACCTGCCAAGCTGCCGTTCGATGCCCTTCTCAGGTTTCAAACTGATCGTCGCCGCACTCGCCTGGCATTTCTCGTGGCTAAAATCTGACTTTGAGAGTGTATGGACTGAGAAGCGCCGTGACGGCCAGGTCTTGAACAAACTCGTGCAGCAGCAGGTTCTTGTCGCGGACATTTAGTTCTTGAATAACCTTGCTCTAAGCCTCCAGACGCATCGTGATACCGGTCAGGTGATTGATCCCGTTGGCAAGGTCTAGTGCGGCATCATCGGCCAGATCGCGATAGATTATCTGCCTAAGGCCAAACTCCGTATCGAGCCGAATGGTTTTCGGTGGCTCGAACACCCCGTATGGCATAAATGGCGTGCATGGTTCCACATCTCGGAGATGATTTCCGGTATTCAGAGTATTTTGAAACGAAAAAGTCGTCTTCCTGGTCCATTACCAAATGCATTCTTTACGGGCTTTTTGCCGATTTGCCTGAATATGCGAAACCTTCAGGTTATTTGCGTTGCTCGTGCAGCCGCGCTTCCGCCAGCGATGCGGCGATTGCAGCGATCGAGCGAAACAGCACGAGCGGGTCGTCCTTGGAGGGCGCAAAACCCCGCCGCTGCCAGAACTGAGCCGCTTCGTGATCGACGGCATTGACCATCAATGCTCGCCCGCCGATCAGAGCCGCTGCCTGGACGCATCGCTCAAGGGCATGTTTCAATAGACCTGTGCCGATACCGTGCCCAGCCCATTCCGTGTCCGCGGCAAGCTGGCCGAGAAGAAGACAGGGAACCGGATCGGGCGGTTGCCCGGTGCGGACCGAGCGCGGCAGGATCGAAGGAATAATGGCCGTCGGCGCCAGTCCGTAATATCCGATGACGCGCCCGGCCTCGTGGACGACGAGGACCGCCGTGAAGCCCTTTTCGTGATTGGAAAGCGCGCGCGTCTTCAGCCAATGATCGAGTGTTGTCTTGCCGCAGGAGAATTTGGAAACATCATGCGCGGCAGACAGCGGTTCTGGAGCCGATAAAGCCACGGCCTACCGCTTCGGCGCGTAACCGGACTCCCATGGGGCGGGCCGCTCGAGCACTTCCACGATTTCCGGAACGATCGTTGGCGGCTGGGACAGGATCTCCATGAAGTCGGCGAACCCTTCGGGGCTCATACGGATTAGCCCCTGTTCCATGACGATCTCCTCGGCGGCGCGCACAGCGGCGTCCCGCACGAAATCCGTGCGCGAGCGGCCACGCAGGCTTGCCGCGCGATCGATCATTGCTACGTCCGCTTCAGGCAAACGCATCGAGATCGGGTATTCCTTACGTTCGGCGGTGGCGGCCATGATTTATCTCCTTGCAAGCAAGATATTACCCAGTATCGCAAAATGCAATACGAGGCCATGAGTTGCGTGCGAAGTATGTCCTGTCTCGACAAAGGGCGAAAAAGAACGGCGGCCGAGGAGTTCACATGCGCCAGGAGACGATTTCGCGGAAATTACGTAGGCTATTTCACGACGCCAGCGTACGCTTTTCTTCGCCAGCACACTCCATGACGGGCGCCGCAAAGTTCTGGCGCGCGAGCTGCCGACCGAGTAGGCGCGCGAGTTTGATGAGGCGAGGATCGGATCGCCGCGCGGCGTAAAGGTCAGTTCTGGCGTGTCGGCCAGCACGAGCGACCTGTTCGACGTCTGGTGCGGCTTCTGGCAGGACGCCGTCCTTGACTATTCCAGAGAAGGCACGCGGATCGCTGCGCGGCGGCAATCACGGGCATGCCGGCTTCCACTGCCGGCTCTCACGAACCGTAATGGGCCTGCCTCGCTGGATGCCGAAGTTCCATGCCCATCGGTCCTTGCGGGCCTTGTCGCTCAGGTATTTCGCCTCAAGCCAGGCATCAAACTCATGAAGCTTGTCGCCGGTGACTGCGAGCGCCTTCAGCGTGTCGCTTTCAATGAGGCCGATGGCTGACGGAGTAGTCGTGACAGTGAAGCCGATATGTCCGCCGACGAGATCGTTCACCGCCGGACCGGCGCCCTTGTTAGGCACATGCTTCACTTTGATGCCGGCCGTTTGGCCGAGCAGCGGCGCGCCGAGATGCCTGGCCGAAACATTGCCCGCAGACCCGTTCCTTGGTTTTGGCGGCTTATCCCCTGGAAGGCGCCTCCAACCGCAAATCTGCGGTTGGCTTGCGTGCTTGTAGCTGCGGGAGCGCTTGGACTAGCTTGCGACCGGCACGAACATCCCGAGCTTGATATCCTTTAACACGACATTGGTGTGAATGCGCTTGATTTGCGGGTTTTCTGACATCAAATTGGCCGTGATTTCGTCGTACTGGTTGACGTCCCGAGCGGTAATAATGGCGATTAAGTCCACCGCACCGGTCACATAGTAGACCTGTTGAATATGTTCCTGCTTGGCAAGCCAGACGCGAAATTTCGACAGGGCGTCGTAGTTCTCGCGTTCGATCTCCATTCCGGCGATAAACGTCATGGGGTTGCCGGCGACTTTGCGGTCGATGATAGCAATCTCGGCGGTAATGATGTTTAAGTCCCGCATACGTTTCAGGCGACGTTGCACGGCTGATGCGGACAGCCCCACCAAGTCGCCAATGGCCTCCGCCTTCATCTGGCAGTCAATCTGAATGATGCTCAAAATCCTGCGGTCGAAGTCGTCAATCGGTTCCATTCTCTCATCCTAGGCAGTTCCTTGGCCGCGTCTGCACTACCACGCTTTCTGCACATTTGCGCAGTTGTCGCGCACGCTTGTCAAAGCGGCCAGATCTTTGGCCATTTCGGAACCTTCCTGCTGCGCGTGCCTGCCGTCATGCTCTTCCCATCGCCTATGATGAGGAACCGACATGGTACAGTACAACGTAGCTCTTATCGGATTCGGTGGAGTCAATCGCGCGCTCGCGCAGCTCGTGGCCGAGCGAAACGACCTCTGGCAGTCGGAACTCGGCTTCCGGCTCAACATTGTGGCAGTGACCGACCTTAATCTCGGTTCTGTCGTCTCGCGAAACGGCATTGACGCACGAATGCTCGTCGAAACCAATTTCGAGAAGGGCGGCTTCGCCAGGCTTTCCGGTGGATCGGCAGACGCGGACAACGAGAAGGTCATCCGGGCAGCGCCTGCAGACATTGTTGTTGAAGCCACATTCACGAACCCCCATGACGGAAAGCCGGCCGTTTCCCATTGCCGCTGGGCGCTCGAGAGCGGCAAGCATGTTGTGACCACCAATAAGGGTCCGGTGGCGCTCGCAGCCGCCGACCTGAAGGCGCTGGCTGGTCGTAACCAGGTCCATTTCGAATATGAAGGGGCCGTGATGAGCGGAACACCCGTCATCCGCTTGGCGAAGACCACCCTTGCTGGAGCCGGACTCGGCGGTTTTGAAGGCATCCTCAACGGCACCTCAAATTTCGTCCTCGGTCGCATGGAGGCTGGGCTCGGCTTTTCCGAGGCGGTTAAAGAGGCGCAGGCTCTTGGTTACGCCGAGGCCGATCCTACCGCTGATGTTGAAGGTCACGACGTGCGGCTGAAGGTGGTCATTCTGGCGAATGAACTCCTGGGTGGTGCGCTCAAGCCGACCGATGTCTCCTGCCACGGGATTTCGGCGCTCACGATCTCGGACATCGACACTGCCGCGAAAGAAGGGTGCCGCTGGAAGCTGATCGGGTCGGCAGTGCGCCGCGAGAACGGTAGCATCGAGGCAGCTGTCGCGCCGCGCCGTCTGCCGCTCGAGCACCCTCTCGCGGGAGTGAGTGGCGCTATAAATGCCGTATCGTTCACCACTGAGATGCTCGGTTCAGTGACGGTAACGGGTCCGGGAGCTGGCCGGATCGAGACCGCTTATGCTCTTCTCTCGGATATCATTGCTATCCACCGCTCAGTCGCGGCCGGTTCGATCAAGGAGGCCGCGGAATGACAAACGTCAAGCTTCAAGTCGCCCCGGCTACCGAATTGATCGACGTTTTCAATCCTTATGACGGCAAGGTTGTCGGAAGCGTAAGAGCCAGCACGTCCGATGACGTTGGTACCCTTCTTGAGCGTGCCAAGCGGGGGGCGGCGGTATCGCGAGCGCTCCCAAGGCATCGCCGGGCCGCCATTCTGGAACTGGCAGCACGGCTCGTTGGGGAGCAGCTCGAGGATTTCGCACGCACGATTGTCTGCGAGGCGGGCAAAACGATCACGCAGGCCCGCAAGGAGGCTTCGCGTTGCATGAATACGTTGAAGCTCTCTGCGGAGGAAGCCAAGCGCAACGCCGGCGAGATCATTCCGTTCGACGCCTACGCGGGCTCCGAGGCGCGTCAAGGCTGGTTCACACGTGAACCGCTTGGAATCATTGCTGCGATCACCCCCTACAATGATCCGCTGAACCTGGTTGCGCACAAGCTTGGCCCTGCAATCGCGGGCGGCAACGCAGTCGTTCTGAAGCCGTCAGAACTCGCCCCCCTATCGGCTCTCAAGCTGGTTGGGACGTTGATCGAAGCGGGCCTGCCGGAGGAAATCGTCACTGTCGCCGTCGGCGGCGCGGATCTCGGGCGCGCCATTGTGTCAGCCCGCGACATCCGTATGGTGTCGTTCACCGGTGGCTTTGCGACCGGCGAGGCAATCACGCGGACGGCCGGTCTGAAGAAGCTCGCCATGGACCTGGGCGGCAATGCTCCGGTTATCGTCATGGCAGACAGCGACATTCAAAAGGCGGTGGAGGGCTGCATCTCGGGCGCCTATTGGGCGGCCGGCCAGAACTGTATCGGCACGCAACGCATTCTCGTCGAAACCGCCTGCTACGAAAGGTTCCGCCACGCATTTGTCGCCGGCACGAGCAGCCTTCGTGCCGGAGACCCGCGCCTTGAGTGTACAGACGTCGGCCCCATGATTTCCGCCGCTGCTGCCGAACGGACCGAAAAAGCCGTGGAAAGAGCCGTATCTGGTGGCGCGAAGCTGCTGTGCGGCCATCGCCGCGAAGGCGCCATCTACCACCCAACCGTGCTCGAAGGTGTTTCGCGCGACAATAGTCTCTGGAAGGAGGAGGTTTTCGCACCGGTTGCGATACTCGAACGCTTTGAGACGCTTGCGGACGCAATCCGACTGGCGAACGAACCGGACTACAGCCTGCACGCCGGCGTCTTCACCAACAACCTTGCCGTGGCCCTTGAGGCCGCAGCCGGTATTGAGGCCGGGGGAGTCATGATCAACGATTCCTCCGACTATCGGTTTGACGCCATGCCGTTCGGAGGTTTCAAGCACGGTAGCATGGGCCGTGAAGGCGTGCGCTTTGCCTACGAGGACATGACCCAACCCAAAGTGATCTGCATCAACGGGCAGTGACGCGGAAAAATCGCGACTTCTAGCAACGCACCGGGGAAAAAATCCTCAACAACACACGATTGCGCGGAAAGGCCGCGCAAGCAATTGCTAAATTGCGCCAAAACAAGCCACGAAAAAGTGGGGAACCAATGACAACGAGCATTTCATGCGCACTGCGCGTCGACGACGTACACAAGAGTTACGGCACACACGAAGTGTTGAAGGGCGTATCGCTTGCCGCGGGCAAGGGGGATGTCATCTCGCTGATCGGGTCCTCAGGATCCGGCAAGAGTACCTTTCTTCGCTGCATCAACTTTCTCGAGGTTCCGGACCGCGGCCGTTTTATCATCAACGGCGAGGAAGTTCTTATGAAGACTGGATCCGCTGGTCGCATACATCCTGCCAACTGGCGGCAAGTGGAGCGCATCCGGACTGGTCTGGGTATGGTTTTCCAGAGTTTCAATCTTTGGGCACACATGACTGTCCTTGAGAATGTCATCGAGGCACCAGTCCACGTACTCGGCATGAGCCGCAGGCAGGCGACCGAGAAAGCTGAAGCGCTGCTGCATAAAGTCGGGCTCTACGAGAAACGCCACGTCTACCCCGTCTTCATGTCAGGTGGCCAGCAGCAGCGCGCATCAATAGCGCGGGCACTGTGCGTGGACCCGTCCGTAATGCTGTTTGACGAACCGACTTCGGCTCTTGATCCCGAACTCGTTGGGGAAGTGCTCAAGGTCATCCGAGATCTCGCGGACGAGGGCCGCACGATGCTGCTCGTAACGCATGAGATGAAGTTCGCCCGCGACGTCTCAAGCCACGTAATGTTCCTGCATCAAGGCCGCGTCGAGGAAGAGGGCAAACCAGAACAAATCTTTGGCGCTCCCATCAGCGCGCGGTGTCGTGAATTCACGAGCTCGTCACGCCATTGAGCGCGGCCGTGCACCAATCAAAAACGAAAGGGAACTGACATGAAGACTGCAATTTACCTTGTTGCCGGAGCAGCTCTACTCGCCTCGGGCGCCGGCGCGAGTGCGGAAGTGCGCTTTGGCATCATGAACGAAGCCTACCCGCCGTTCTTTACCAAGGATGCGTCGGGCAAATGGATCGGCTGGGAGATCGATCTGATGGATGCGATCTGCGCAGAAATGAAGGAAAGCTGCTCGATCGTTGACATGTCTTGGGACGGGCTCATCCCCGGTCTTCAGTCAAAGAAATTCGACGTGATCTGGTCTTCCATGTCCATCACGGACGAACGTAAGAAAACAATCGCCTTCACAAACAAGTACTACAACACACCAAGCAAACTGATTGGCGCACAAGACGGCAAAAGCGGCACCACCGCCGATGACGTCGCCGGCAAAACGATTGCCATCCAGGTCTCCACGGTCCAGACCGAATACTACAAGAAGCACTTTGCGAGCGTGGCCGACGAGAAGACCTATGCAACACTGGATGAGGCTTTCCAGGACCTCGCAGTCGGCCGCGTGGACTACGTGTTCGGCGACTCCATTCCGCTGATGACATTCCTTGGATCGGATTTTGGCAAGGATTGTTGCGAGGACAAGGGTAATGTCCAGGATGACCCTGATGTTCTGGGGCAGGGGATCGGCGGCGGATTGCGCAAGGAAGATTCCGAGCTGCTCGCCAGGTTGAACGCCGCTATCGCAGCCATTCGAGCTAACGGAAAATACGCCGAGATTTCCAAGAAGTATTTCAACTTCGATCCCTACGGCGATTAGCCGACGTAGCGGGCGTCAAGGCGACCCGCTGTTCCGCCGATTGCACCCTCTCAACGACAAAGCGTTCGAGCCCAATGATCCTGCTCAGACGCCGCGGAGCTGTTGTTCATGCAGACAAGCTTATCCATTTTCGAACTGCTTTCGCCCAGCCCACCGGGATGGGGCGGGGTGCTGCTTTCGGGCGCGGCCTCGACTGTTATGATTTCGCTCGGAGCGTATGTGGTCGGCATATTGATCGGGCTCGCGGCTGCGGCTGGCAAACTCAAGGGGAGACGTGCTGTCGCCACCTTGCTTGATCTTTATACGACGGCCGTGCGCGCTATCCCGGAACTGATCCTGATCATTGGCCTCTATTATGCCGGGACGGATGGCATCAACAGGCTGCTTTCCGCACTCGGCTTCCCGCCAATCGAAATCAACGGCTTCCTCGCCGCTGTTCTTGTGCTCGGGGTCGTGCAGGGCGCCTACATGACCGAGGTGCTGCGCGGTGCAATCCTTGCCATTCCCGCGGGCCAGATCGAAGCCGCCAGCGCCTTCGGCATGCGACCCTGGCTGCGCTTCCGCCGGATCGTTCTGCCGGCGCTGATGCCAAATGCGATCCCCGGCATGGCCAATCTCTGGATGTCGGTCACCAAGGACAGTGCGTTGATCGCCGTTGTCGGCTACCAGGAACTGGCGCTTGCGACACGCCTCGCCGCCGGTAACACCAAGCATTACTTCCTGTTCTTCTTGGCCGCCGCCGCGATCTACCTGGCGATCACGGTGGCCTCCAATGTCGTGTTCGGTAGCCTGGAAACCTATTTCCGGCGCGGACAGCCGAGAGCGGCCTGAGGAGACGCACAATGGATTTCTCGTGGGTCTTCACCTATTGGCCGCTCATCGCAGCAGGCGCTTTGCAGACGATACTTCTGCTGTTCATTTCGGTCACTCTCGGCTTCGTTCTGGCGATCGGCCTTGCGCTCGCGCAGGTGAGCGGTCCCCCTTGGCTGCGATGGTGCGCAAAAGCGTACTGCACGTGCTTGCGTGGCACGCCCCTGCTCATCCAATTGTGGCTACTCTACTATGGCGTCGGGTCCTTGCTGCCTATGATCCCTGGCCTGCGCTCAAGCTTCCTGTGGCCGATCGTGCGCGAGGGCTTCTTCTTCGCGGCGGTGAGCTTCACGCTCAATTACGCGGCCTACGAGGCGGAGGTGCTGCGCGGCGCGTTGCTCGCCGTTCCAAAGGGAGAACTGGAAGCCGGGCGCGCCTTCGGCATGACGCGATGGACCCTTTTGCGGCGCATATGGCTGCCACGGGCGATCCGCATCGCCCTGCCGACGATCACCGGCGAGGTGGTGCTGCAGCTGAAGGCGACACCGCTCGCCTTCACCGTCACCGTGATGGATCTCTATGCCGTCGCCTACAAGATCAGGCAGGACACGCTGCTCGTCTACGAGCCTCTGGTCGTCGTCACCGTCTTCTATGTCTGCCTCACCCTCATCATCACGCGCGCCTTCCGCATCGTCGAGATGCAGGTGCCGATACGGCGCTGACATCGCCGGTGGAAGTTAAACGGAGATTGCGATGTTTAAAGGATCAATCACGGCTCTTGTCACACCGTTTCAAAACGAGAAGGTTGATGAAGAGGCCTTTCGGTCGCTCGTCGAATGGCAGATTGCGGAAGGCACCAACGGTCTTGTCCCCTGCGGAACGACCGGGGAGAGCCCGACCCTTTCACACGCCGAGCACAAGCGGCTGGTTGAACTGACTGTGGACATAGCGAGGGGACGAATTCCTGTGATCGCTGGCGCCGGATCCAACAGCACTGATGAGGCGATCGACTTTTCCCGGCACGCGCAGGCGGCGGGCGCCGATGCGCTGCTTGTCGTCACGCCCTATTATAACAAACCCACGCAAGAGGGACTCTACCAGCATTTCCGCGCCGTTGACGCGGCGGTTTCTATTCCGATCATTGTCTACAACATACCGCCACGCAGCGTCGTCGACGTCTCCGTGGACACGCTTGCCCGTCTGGCACGGGATTGCCGAAACGTAATCGGCGTCAAGGACGCCACCGCCAATCTCCTGCGTCCTTCGTTGGAACGTATGGCCTGCGGTCGAGATTTCAATCTGCTATCGGGCGAGGATGGCACAGCTATTGGCTACATGGCGCATGGTGGACACGGCTGCATATCCGTGACCGCAAATGTCGCGCCGCGACTTTGTGCGGAGTTCCAGGCCGCGTGCCTTGCGGGTGATTTCCGTCGCGCGCTTGAGTTTCACGACCGCCTGATGCCTCTGCACCGCGCGCTTTTTCTGGAAACAAACCCGACGGGTCCGAAATATGCCCTTTGGCGCCAGGGGCGCATGCATCGCGATGTGCGTCTGCCGCTCGTGACGGTCACGCCCGCGGTGGAAGCCGAAATTGATAGTGCCATGCGACATGCCGGTCTTTTGGTCTGATCTGCCGATCGCTCGCCCAGATTGTCTTAGGCAGCAACGGCAATGTCAGCGCAAACGACGCCAACATCCCTAGTCAGGGACTGAATGCCCAGGAGGATTCCCCGATGGCAACGACACTCCCAGCTCTATTCGAGCGCGAGCCAGCCCACAACAAGAGCATGCCCGAGGCCACAAAGGGCCTCAGTCGCGAAACCCTCGCTCTGAACGGCGGACTCGTCATCGATCCGTTGACGAGAGCGATCGCCCCCAATGTTTCCATGTCCGTCAACAATGTGTTGGCACCCGGTGACGGCGCTTTTTCCGCGGATGGCGTTGACGATCTGACCGCGCTGCCGTTCCTTTATGCGCGCTGGACCAATCCTACGGTGCGCCAGCTGGAGCAGCGGCTTGCCGCACTCGAAGCCGCCGATGATGCGGTTGCCACGGCAACGGGCGTTGCGGCAATCGGCGCAACGTTCCTGACCTTCTTGAAGAAGGGCGACCACCTGATTGTGAGCGACGTTTGCTATGCCGGTGCCAACGAACTTGCCCGGCGCATATTGCCGGACTACGGCATTGAGGTGACGCCGGTGAACATGTCGCGCACCGAGGAGGTTGCCGCCGCATTCCAGCTCAATACCAGGCTCGTCCATTGCGAAAGTCCGTGCAATCCGATCCTGCGCCTGACCGATCTTGCCGCCATCGCCGGCCTTGCACGAAGGCACGGTGCTCTGATGTCGGTCGATTCAACGCTAGCCACTCCTGTGGCCACGCAGCCGCTGACACTCGGAGCCGATCTCGTCATCCATTCCCTGACGAAGTTTATCAACGGGCACGGCGATGCGTTGGGTGGCGTCGTTTGCGGACGCAAGGAGCTGGTGGAAAAAATCCGCTCACGCGCCGGCGTATACCTCGGTGCGTCGATGCCGGCCATGAACGCCTGGCTCATCCTTCGCGGCATCGACACGCTGTTTGCCCGCATGCGGACGATCTCTGAATCCGCGGCAAAGATCGCGACGTTCCTGCAGGGTCATCCGGCGGTGGCGGCTGTAGCCTATCCAGGATTGCCCTCCCACCCGCAGCATGACCTGGCAAAGCGCCAGATGGATCTGTTCGGCGGAGTAGTGACCTTCCAGGTACGAGATCCGGCGGCGGTGGCCCGGAAGCTCGCTGAGCGCCTCAAGGTTGCTCACTATGCCTTCTCGCTCGGCCATCAGCGCTCGATTGTCGTGCTGCTCGACACGCAAGAGATGATGAAGTCGACCTATGGGCTCACTGGGGAGCAACTTGCTGACTACCGTCGCTTCGCAGGGGACGGGGTGTTCCGGCTGTCGGTCGGTCTAGAAGCGACCGACGATCTCATTGCCGACCTCGACCAAGCGATCAGTGCCTGACCCTGAGCGCAGAGAAAGATCATGACAACGACACGCATCGAAACTGACCTGCTCGGATCCCGGACAATACCGGCAAACGCCCTGATTGGGATCCACACCCTACGAGCAACGGAGAACTTCGACGTATCAGGGATCAGGCTCCAAGATTTTCCCGAGTTCGTGCAATCCTTAGGAATGGTCAAGCAGGCCGCCGCCGCAACCAATCTCGAACTTGGACTTCTTGAACCTCGTCTCGCACGGGCAATCCAGCGGGCCTGTGACAGACTGATCGCCGGGGACGTTCTCGCGCCGCATTTTCCGGTGGACATGATGCAGGGTGGGGCGGGAACCTCGACCAACATGAACGTTAACGAGGTCATTGCCAATCTTGCATTGCAGGACCTGGAGCGGCAGCCCGGCAGCTACGATGCCATCAACCCAAACGACCACGTTAACCTTTCCCAGTCGACAAACGACGTCTATCCGACCGCAATTCGGCTGACGGTGCTGCGGGAAGGCGAAAAACTGACTTCAGCTCTGTCGGCATTGGCCGCCTCGTTTCGATGCAAGGGAGAAACCTTCTCTGACATCCTGAAAGTTGGCAGGACGCAGCTCCAGGATGCCGTCCCGATGTTCCTTGGGCAGGAGTTCGAAGCCTTCGCAGAGACGCTGGAAGAAGACGTCGCACAATTTAAAAGCGCCGCCGAACTGATGCGCGAAGTCAATTTAGGTGGCACGGCGATCGGTACGGGCGTCAATGCGCCCGCGGAATTTTCCGTTGCTGCCTGCGCGCATCTGTCTCGCATCTCTGGCGTCACCCTTCGACCCGCGCGCAACCTCGTCGAGGCGACGTCGGACACCGGCGCCTTCGTCTCGATCTCGGGCTCCCTCAAACGCATGTCGGTGAAGCTTTCGAAGATTTGCAACGACCTGCGGCTTCTGTCGAGCGGTCCGCGCGCTGGCTTCGGCGAAATCCGGCTTCCAGTCATGCAGGCGGGCTCTTCAATCATGCCGGGCAAGGTCAATCCGGTGATCCCCGAAATGCTGAACCAGATCGGCTTCCAGGTGATCGGCAATGACCTCACGGTCACACTTGCAGCCAGTGCCGCGCAACTCCAGTTGAATGCGATGGAGCCGGTCATCGTGCTCAACATCCTCCATTCCATGCGGCTTCTGACGAGAGGCATGGACGCACTGCGTATCCGGTGCATTGAAGGGATCGAGGCCGATGCAGAGCGGTGCCGGTCGCTTCACGACCATTCCCTCGTTCTTGCCGCAGCCCTCAATCCTTTCATCGGATATGCCAAGGCCGCATGCCTTGCCCAAACAGCGCTGGCAGAACGGATATCGCTGCGCGAGGTGATCAAGCGCGACAGCGGTCTGTCTGCGGCACAGATCGACACGATCTTTGGTGAACCGAGGCGGCACTGAAGGGAGCGGAAGAATGGCTGTTTTCACAGATCTGACGGAGGTTGAGTGTCGCCAAATCGCCACGGCCTACCGTCTCGGAGGCCTGACATCGGTCATCGGCATCGCCGACGGCGATGCCGAGACCACCTTTCTCTTCAGGTCAGAGCGCGGCGAGTTCATTGTCACATTGTTTGAAAGTGGCGCCGATCCCTTCGATCTCGAGCGGGCCTTTCGCACGATGGAAACCCTTTCTGCCGCAGGCGTACCCTGTCCAACGACGTTCCGAACCGATGCCGGTGCAGCGACGGTCACCGTGTCAGGCAAGCTCGTTGCGGTTGTTGGCTTCATGCCCGGGTCACGAGCGAATGAAATCACCCCAGAGAAGAGCCGGGCGCTGGGGCGCTGCGTTGCACGCATCCACCAGACCCTGAGGCGTTCCTTTGACGAAGGGGGCTCAGGCCTTCCGAAAGGTCCGGTGCACGGAGCCCTCAACCGGGACAATGTCTTCTTCCTCGGCGAGGCCGTGAGTGGCGTCATTAATTTCCGATTGCGCCACGACGACTTTCTGGTCGCGGAACTCGGGCAAGTCTTGATGCGTTGGACCGCGCGAGCGGACGGTATGCTGGAGAATAGGCTCCTCCGCCCCTTGCTCGCCGGGTACGAAGAGGTTCGTCGTTTGACTGCACCAGAATGGCGCGCCTTGCCGGCCTTCGTTATGGCCGCTGCTGCTGCCGAGTTTGGAAAAGATTGCAGGTTCACGGATTTTGAAGCGGGCACGTTCAAGGCCTTTCACTCCGCCAAGGCATGTACCGAGGAGCTGCAGCCATGAAGCGGGTTCTCGACCGAGCAGATGAGCGCATCCTGACCGAGCTGGCCCGAAATGCCCGAATCCCGCACGCCGAGTTGGCGGAGGTGGTCAATCTGTCGCGCAACGCAGTGCGCCAGCGGATTGATCGATTAGAGCGGGACGGTCTTATTCAGGGATATACGATCATCGCTGGCGAGGGTAGGCCGCCCACGGCAGCCGTCACCGCGATGATGTTCGTTTATCGACACGACCGCATGCGCGGCGGTGACGTCATCCACGCGCTCAAACGGCTGCCAGAGGTGGTGTCCTGCGACGTCATGAGCGGCGAGTTTGACCTGGTCGTTCGAGTTGAAGCGGGCGCCACCGACCGCATTCGCGAAATCTGGCAGGAAATATCAGCACTTCCTGGCGTTCGAGACACCCTCACAGCGTTCGCATTGTCTTCGATGATCAAGCGATGAGCCGGCCAAAAGGATGAGCCATGAAACCCATTAGAATTCTAGATGGCGGCATGAGCCGCGAACTGATCCGACTTGGTGCGGAACTCAGGCAGCCGGAATGGTCGGCGCTTGCGCTAATGGAGGCTCCGGAAGTTGTCCGGCGCGTGCATGAGGAATTCATCGTCGCGGGCGCCGATGTCATTACCACCAACAGTTACGCATTGGTGCCGTTTCATATCGGCGAGGAGAGATTTCGGGCCGAGGGCCGCAGGCTGATTGCTCTTGCTGGAAGTCTGGCGCGCGCAGCAGCCGATAGTGCTAAGGATCGCAAAGTGCTCGTCGCCGGATCTCTGCCGCCGATCTTCGGTTCATACGAACCGCAACTCTTCAGACCGGAGCGGGTGCAGGACTATCTTGGCGTATTGGTCGAAGAACTCACGCCCTACGTTGATCTGTGGCTAGGTGAAACCCTGAGTCTCGTGGCCGAAGCAGAGGCAGTGCAGCAGGCGATAGAGGGCACCGGTAAACCGTTCTGGATATCCTTCACGCTTGACGACGGGCCAGGCACAGAACCAAACCCGGCAGCCCTGCGTTCCGGGGAACGCCTGGCCGATGCTGCACGCTGGGTTGCCGGGTCGGGAGCTCAGGCACTCCTGTTCAATTGCAGTCGTCCCGAAGTTATGCAGGCAGCGGTCGAGCAGGCCTCTGAGGTCTTAGACGCGCTGGGCGTTTCCCTTGACATAGGTGTTTATGCGAATGCATTCGCTTCCGATGAGGAGGGAGCGGCAAATGAAACGCTACATTCCGTTAGAGACGATCTCTCAGCTGACCGATATTCTAGCTTTGCCTGCGGTTGGGTAAAGAGCGGAGCCTCCATCATCGGTGGCTGCTGTGGTGTGGGTGCGTCGCATATACGGTGCGTCGTTTCTAGGCTTAATCGCCGCGATAACGATTGGTACTCGCTTTTAGCTGAATAGCTGGCGCGATGCTGCGAGCACAAAGTCCTTATCTCTAGACAACTGCGCTCGGCTTTCTGAATTGAGCTCGGCTCAGGACCTATTAATATGGCTTGAGATGTGATTCACGGTTCCCGAAGGAGACCGTGATGGGTGATTTGTTTCTTCTGAGCGAGCGCAGACGGCGCGGATCGAACCCTATTTCCCGCTGGCGCATGGCGTACCGCGCGTCGATGATCGAAGGGTGATCAGCGGCATCGTCTACGTCATCAAGCATGGTCTGCAGTGGAAGGATGCGCCGAAGGATTACGGGCCGCATAAAACGCTCTACAATCGTTTCATCCGCTGGAGCCGGCTCGGTGCCTTCGACCGCATCTTCGCAGCGCTGGCGGCCGAAGGCCCCACTGTCCGGTTGCGGTGTCCGTTCAGTCCGGTTTGAAGCCGATCACCATCGAGTCCGGCCCCAGCAACGGTTCAACGCGCGTGGACACGAAACCGGCGTCGCGCATCCAGGCTTGGCAGTCGGCGCCGGTGTAGTCGAAGCCTCCGCGGGTCTCGATCAGCATGTTCAGGCTCATCAGCAGGCCGAAAGTGTTGCTGCGGCGCTCGTCGTCGATGACGGCATCGTAGACGATCAGGGCTCCGCCGTTCGGCAGCGCGGCGAACGCTTTTTCCAGCAGCATCCTCTTCTCGGCAAGATCCCAGTCGTGCAGAATATGCCCCATCACGATCACATCCGCATTCGGCATCGGGCCGTCGAAGAAGTTGCCGCTTTGGAAGCGGATGCGGTCGGCGAGGCCCTGCCGGGCGATGAATTCGTCGAATATCGGCTGCACGGTGGGCAGGTCGAAGCCGATGGCCTGGAGATGTGGATGGGCTCGCGCGATCACCACCGGCACCATGCCCTGCGCTGCGCCCACATCGGCGAAGGTCGTGTATTTCGACCAGTCGAACCTGGCGGCGATCGCCTGCGCCGCACCGGCGCTGATCCCGCTCATGGCCTCAAGGAACCCGCGCAGCCGTGCCGGCTCCGCATAGATCGCGGCGAAGAAGTCCTCGCTGTGCTTGGCTTCATTCTGCGGCTGTCCCGTGTGCAGGGCTTCGGTAAGCGAGCCCCAGAAACCGTAGAGCCGGGCATTGGCCATTTCGAGGATGCCGCCGATATAGGACGGCTTCGCTTTGTCGAGGAAGAGGTCCGTATCAGGGGCGTTGCGATAGTGGCCGTTCTCGCGTTCGAGCAGCTTCAGGGCCACAAGGGTGTCGAGGAAGTCGCGGGCCGAGCGGGGATGCAGTTTCAGTCTGGCCTGCAGGTCCGGCAGGTCGGCCGGGCCGACCGCGAGCTCGGTGAAGACGCCGAGCTCGACCGCGCTGAGCATGGCCTTGGAGGCCCAGAAGCCCATACCGAGCTGCATGATGTTGTCCGGCGTCGTTGCGCCCATCGCTCGTCTCCCGGTAGATCGTGTCGTCGAAGGGCATCTGGGATTGGTGCGGATGCCGAAGTGGTGCGGCGGCCCTACGAATCCGAGGACGGTTCATCCGTCGAGGCAGCCTGTAACGAAAAATAGAGCGTTTTACGATGGGGCGCAATCAATCAAGAATCACTAAGCTGAAAGCCCAACCGCAGAGCGCCGAGCTTCGTCCTGACGACTTCACGTCGTCCGATGCTTACCTATAAAGGCCTGCTTCGTTCGACCGCTCTGCGACCGACAAAGAGCGATACGACCGATCCATGGCAACTGCATGCCAGCGTAAATGTCCTCGCGGCCAAATATCAAGAAGGCCATAGGCCGTCCGGCATGAACGGTGAGCATCCTCCAATTGTTTCGGTCTATGTTGAAGGCTGGCAGCTTCCCATTGGGTGAGAATGCCATTCGCTAACCCAGTCCACGTTCCACCTGAGGAAATCCACTCGCGGAGAGCCTTGATTCTGTGGCCCATGACCGAGCGGTAGAATCGCACAGGCGAGGAACGGTCCCAGCGACTTGGAAAAAGGTCAGAGGTGGAACTGGTCACCAGGCTTCAATCTTGCGCTCCCGATTGGACGCGGGCAGTGACTACGGGAGCTAGACTAAGCCTAGGTCGACGATGAAGGGATCCTTCGTTCGCACATGTCGGCCCCCAGGCGCCGGCTTTGTTCTTATTTTGTGCTTCGAAGACGGCATAATGGATATCGTCGGGAACGACCGGGGCAGAGAGGCCGCGATCGCAGCCTCTCACGGGAAGGTCTGTTCACGGCGAGATGCGACCGCCACCGGACTTTGCTTTGATCATCCACGGGAGAACCGCAGGAGCGTTGACGAGTATGCCCTTCTTCTTTGCGAAGGAGCGAAGTGCGTCTCGCGCAACCTGAACTGGCTTGTGACCATCATGTGCCAGGTAGCAGGTCTTCAGGGTCGCGTCGTGAATGATGTCGCGATCTCCTTTGGACCATTCCTCAAGGAAATCGATCGCATCGTCCAGGTTTGTGATTTCGAGGACCAGATCCTTCCTTTCACGCAGGTAAACTGGTCGATCAAACATCTTCGTGTGCATTTCTACCTCACTGAACTCGTTGGTTTCCAACAACGAAGGCGCCGGGAGTGCGCCAGCAGAAGATTTGGCTTCGCGGCCTCTTGAGTTTAAGGATCCAGCCCGCCCCTCTGAGGGGCGGGCCATACGGCCGTATTAAAAGTCCATTCCTGCGCCGGCCGGTAGTGTCGGAGCAGTGTCCTTCTTCGGCTTCTCGGCGATCATGGCTTCGGTCGTCACCAGGAGACCAGCGACGGAGGCCGCATCCTGGAGCGCGGTGCGCACGACCTTGGCCGGGTCGATGACGCCTTGCGCATAGAGGTCGCCATATTCCCCGGTCTGAGCGTTCCAGCCATAGGAGAACTCCGTCTTCTCGCGAAGCTTGCCAACGATGATCGAACCTTCAGCACCAGCATTCTCAGCAATCTGGCGAACCGGTGCCTCGACGGCGCGCCGGACGATCTCGATGCCGACCTTTTGGTCCTGATTGGCGGTCTCCAAATGGTCGAGCGCTTTGATGGAACGCAATAGAGCCACACCGCCGCCGGGCAGAATGCCTTCTTCCACAGCCGCCCGGGTGGCATGCAGTGCATCATCGACGCGGTCTTTCTTTTCCTTCACCTCAACTTCGGTTGAGCCGCCCACGCGAATGACAGCAACGCCGCCGGCGAGCTTGGCCAGGCGTTCCTGCAGCTTCTCGCGATCATAGTCGGAGGTGGTTTCCTCGATCTGGGCGCGGATCTGCGCGATGCGCCCGTCGATGTCGGCCTTGGCGCCGACGCCGTCGATGATGGTCGTGTTCTCTTTCTCGATCGCAACTTTCTTTGCCCGCCCGAGCATGTCGAGAGTGACGTTCTCGAGTTTGATGCCGACATCGTCGGAGACGACCGTGCCTCCCGTGAGAACCGCGATATCTTCCAGCATGGCCTTGCGCCGATCACCGAACCCTGGCGCTTTGACCGCAGCGACCTTGAGACCGCCGCGCAGTTTGTTGACAACGAGTGTCGCGAGCGCTTCACCCTCCACGTCTTCGGCGATGATGAGGAGCGGCTTGCCGGACTGAACCACCGCTTCGAGCACTGGCAGCATCGCCTGAAGGTTGGAAAGCTTCTTCTCGTGAATGAGGATGTAGGGATCGTCGAATTCGGTCCGCATCTTGTCGGCATTCGTCACGAAATACGGGCTGAGATAGCCGCGGTCGAACTGCATGCCTTCGACAACTTCGAGTTCGGTCTCTGCCGTTTTGGCTTCCTCAACGGTGATGACACCTTCATTCCCGACCTTCTGCATCGCCTCCGCCAGGTAGCGGCCGATTTCCTCGTCGCCGTTGGCCGAGATGGTGCCGACCTGCGCGATCTCCGAATTATTGGAAATCTTTCGGGCGTTGGTCTTCAGCTCCTTCACGATCGCATCAACGGCAAGATCGATACCCCGCTTCAGATCCATCGGATTCATGCCTGAAGCAACTGCTTTGGCACCCTCCTTGACGATTGCCTGCGCCAGCACGGTGGCCGTCGTCGTACCGTCACCGGCGAGATCGTTAGTTTTGGAGGCGACTTCGCGCAGCATCTGCGCGCCCATATTCTCGAACTTGTCTTCCAGTTCGATTTCCTTGGCGACAGTGACACCGTCCTTGGTGATGCGGGGGGCGCCAAAGGACTTGTCGATAACGACATTGCGCCCCTTTGGGCCGAGCGTCACCTTGACGGCATTGGCAAGGACATCGACCCCACGCAGCATCCGTTCCCGGGCGTCGGTGTGAAACTTGACTTCTTTCGCAGCCATTTCCTTAACTCCTCAATAGGCAGCTATTTGACTGGTGGATTTATGGTGTGGACGGCTCAGGCAGCCTGCTTGCGCTCGGCCGGGGCTTCAATGACACCGAGGACATCGCCTTCCTTCATGATCAGCAAATCTTCTCCGTTGATCTTGATCTCGGTACCGGACCATTTGCCGAACAGGATGCGGTCTCCCGCCTTGACGTCGAGGGCCTGGACTTGGCCCGCTTCGTTGCGAGTGCCGGTGCCGACAGCGACAACTTCGCCCTCCTGCGGTTTCTCTTTCGCCGTGTCGGGAATAATGATCCCACCCTTGGTCTTTTCTTCTGATTCAACCCGGCGGACGAGAATACGATCGTGCAGCGGTCGGAAAGACATGTTTTCCTCCAATGGACAAACAGGTGTGACGTTGTTCCCCATCACCGGACCGGATGACCAGTCCGGACGGGTACAAAACCTCATATGAGCGTCTTGCGCGAAATCATCTGGTTTTGCGATATTTCGAATTCAAGGGGTCGACCCAAAAAAATCAGCACTCGCATCGCGCGGCTGCTAACATGCTGTAAAGGAACAACAAAGCCATGCTTTACGTTGAGAATTCCGTTGATGACCGCGAACAATTGCGCCACCTTAGCGCTTGTTGAAAATCGGAGATGAAGCATGCGATACTCATCGGATTTCGAGCGTCAAATTAACGGCTACGGACTAACCACCGCGCATATCCTCTACCGCATTCCCGATTTCGAATCCGTCCTGCAGACTTATGTCTGGCAGGATTACGATCTTGCTCCCGACTTTCCTGAAATGCAGAAATTCCTCGATTTCTGGCAGGCCAATCTCGACGGTCCGCTGCATTCCGTTCGCTATACGCATCAACGCCTGATCCGGCCGAACGAATGGCGCCGTATTGAAGGTGAGTTCAAGCTGCACTGAGATTTGCAAAATTCTCCAAGACAGCACTTGAAGCCGGATTTCTCAGATACCAGATCATTGCCGCCAGCCGCTGACACCAGGGCCGGCAATGCTGGAAGCGCCGTCTTTCGGCGCTCCATACCCATGTTGCTTTCAGGAGGATATGGCTATGGCAACAACTCACGACTACACACCTCTCTTCCGATCGAGCGTTGGCTTCGACCGGCTCTTCAACCTTCTGGAAAACGCCCAGCGCGACCGTTCGGTTAGCGATTGGCCGCCGTATGACATTGTCAAGACAGGCGACGACAGCTACCGCATCTCGATTGCCGTTGCTGGCTTTGCGGAGGGCGACCTCGACATCACATTCCAGACCAATCTTCTCACCGTTACAGGCAAGAAGCAGGACGCTCCGTCCGAAGCCTATCTGCACCGAGGCATCGCCGGCCGCCCGTTCGAACATCGTTTCGAGCTTGCCGACCATGTCAGGGTGAGTGGCGCGGGATTGAGCAATGGTCTGCTGACCATCGATCTCGTCCGGGAGATTCCGGAGGCATTGAAACCGCGCAAGGTCAGCATTCAAAGCGGTGCCGCTCTTGGACGGCCGGACGCCGCGCCGCAGATCGAAGCCCAGAGTGCTGCATAAACGAAAACATCGGATGGGCGCCGTTTCGATGGCGCCCATGGGAAAACAGGGTTGGAAAGGAGCGCGCGATGAAACCGGACCTGTTCCGAAAGCCTGTCGACTTGTTGATAGCACGCCACGTTCACTTGATGCAGGCTGGTCGATGCGACTGCTATGTCGAGGCGATGGCATTTTCTGCGTCGGTAGCCTGACGACGCTCGCTGGCGCTAAGCCCTTCTTTCATCTAAAGCCCATTTAAATCGGAAAGGGTGGCAGGCAATGCGCTGTGGTTTCGTAGGACTTGGGAACCTCGGCGCGCATCTGGCAGCAAACCTTTTGCGCGCCGGCTTTATGGTGACGGTTCACGACAAGGATCGCCGAACAGCCGATCCGCTGGTCGAAGCCGGTGCCTTGTGGGCCGATTCACTCGGAACACTTGCCGAGCAATCAAACGTCATCTTTACGTGCCTTCCGTCGCCGCAGGTTTCGGAAACGGTTCTTGACGATTTGCTCAAATTCCGTGGACCGGACATGACCTGGATCGAGATGTCCACAGTTGGTCGCAGTGAAATCCTTCGGCTGGCAGGCAAGGCCTCGGAAAAAGGTGTCACGACTCTGGAAGTTCCTGTCACTGGGGGTGTACATCTTGCCGCGAAAGGAAAGCTTACCCTGTTGGCTGCCGGCGATGCGGTGGTGTTCGATCGATTTCTTCCAGTGCTCCAGACCATGGGGGATCAGATTTTCTACATGGGTCCTTTAGGTAACGCAGCGGTCATCAAGGTAATCACCAACATGCTGGCATTCATCCACCTCATAGCGGATGGTGAAGCCCTGATGCTCGCGAAACGCGGTGGCCTAGACCTTGCTCAAACATGGCGAGCCATAAAGGCGAGTTCCGGAAACAGTTTCGTCCATGAAACGGAGGGCCAACTCATCCTAAATGGCAGCTACGACGTGGGCTTCACCATGGATCTAGCCGTGAAGGATCTAGGGTTTGCGATCGACTTCGGCAGAATTTTTGGAGTTCCGCTAGATCTGGCTGCCTTGACCAATGAGATCTTTGTCAAAGGCAAGGACGTGTACGGCGGCACCGCGCAGTCGACGCAGATCGTCAAGCTATTGGAGGATGCTCTTGGCGAGAACCTTCGTGCCGACGGATTCCCTGCCCGATTGGAGTGACGACCGACGGACTGACCGTTTGCTGCATAGTCTGCTTGGCGGTTTCAGGTCAGGTACCTTTTGTTTGAGGACGACTTCAGCCTGTTCGACCAGGATTTTCAGCCCACGCTGATACGTTCCACGTTCCATACGTAGTTAGCTTGGAGACAGAAAGGAACGGTATTCCCCTGCCAACCACCCTTCCGTCAAATCCGGAAAGGTCGGCATTCTCCTGGTCAATCTCGGCACGCCCGACGGCACCGACTACACCTCGATGCGCCGCTACCTGAAAGAGTTTCTGACCGACCGCCGGGTGATCGAATG